>NZ_JBBNLO010000011.1:0-69136 GCF_040092405.1 Collinsella sp. CLA-ER-H2 | reverse complement strand
CGGAGTCGGACAGGCGGCAGCTCGAGAGGAGGGTCGTCGCGCTGGCGGGCACCGACCGCTGGCGGGCGACGGTGGAGGCGCTCTCCTGCATCAAGGGAATCGACACCCTGACGGCCTTCAGGCTCGCAGCCGAGGCGGGCTCCTTCACGAGGTTCCGGACGGCCCCGGCCTTCGCGAGCTGGTGCGGGCTGGTCCCGTCGGAGCGCTCGAGCGGCGAGACCGAGCGGCGCGGCGGGATAACCAAGACGGGCAACCGGCTCGCCAGGACGGCACTGGTGGAGTCGGCGTGGCACTACCTGACGTGCACGCCCCGCCCGAAGGCCCCGGCGCCCGGCGCGGACGTCCCCGCGGCGATCCGGGCGCGCGCCGACGACTGCACCGCCAGGCTCTGCCGCCGCCGCGAGGCGCTGGCGGCGGCGGGCAAGAGCTCGTGCAAGGCAAACGCCGCCGTCGCGCGCGAGCTCGCCTGCTGGGTCTGGGAGATCGGGCGCCGGGCGGAGGGGACCCTCGGCTGACCCCGTCGGACAACAAGCCTCCCGCCGGGAGGGCCCGCGCCTCGACGCATCGCCGGCGCGCGTTCACGAGCCCTTTTTGGGCAGCCCAAGGGCCGCGCCCGTGAACAAGACTGGTTTCGGACGAGCGCGCCGGACGGAGAATCGAAATGCGGTGGGGTGCGCGGACATACCGGGCTGACCGCCGGCAGCGCGCCCGCAAGAGCCCGCGGATATTAGCTTGCCAGGCAAGCGTCGACTAAGCCATGCAGCGTGCGCGGGCTCTCCCGACGGGAAACGAAAAAGCCCGGTTTAAAACCGGGCTCGAACAAACACGCCTATTGACAATGGCTTTCTCATATTACAAAAAAGCCCCCATTGCTGGGAGCTCTTTCAATCAATGGTGCGGGCGAAAGGACTTGAACCTTCATGGGGTTGCCCCCATACGGACCTGAACCGTACGCGTCTGCCAATTCCGCCACGCCCGCGTGCAGGAATTAGAATAACGGAGCGCCACCGCGAACGCAAGAACTATTTTTGAAAAAGTTTGCAGGCATTTTCCCAAGCGGCATGCGCGATTGTTTCGGCGTCCTCACCAGTGCGATCGACACGGTCGTTAACCAGCGCGTTTGCCGTAATGGAGATCATTGCGGGCTCGCATTCAAGACCGCGGATGGGCTCCGGAGCCATATACGGGCAATCCGTCTCGAACAAAATGCGGTCGAGCGGGGTTGCCGCAAATGCCTCGCGCACGTCGTCGTTGCGCTTAAAGGTGGCCGCACCACCATAGGCGATATAGCAGCCCAGCTCCACAAAGCGCTCCATCGTGGCGCGGTCCTCGCCAAAACAGTGCAGCACACAACCGGCCTGGGGCACGCCCACCTCACGAAGCACGTTGTAGGCGTCCACGTGCGAGGTACGCTCCTGGTCCATGTCCTCGTGACGCAGATGCAGCTCCACCGGCACGTTACGACACACGGCAAGCTCGAGCTGGCGCGCCATGCAGTCAATCTGCACGTTATGGGGTGCCGGCGCGATATCGTCGTCATAGTCCATGTGGTAGTCCAGACCGATTTCGCCAATACCGGCGCACAAAGGGTCATCAAGCGCAGCAACAACCTGCGCGTGAACGTCGTCGGTATAGTCCGGCGCGCCATACGGATGCACGCCGGCAAGATACTTGATCTGCGGGATATCCTGCATCGGCAGAATCTCGCGCGTCAGCCAGTCGCTATAGTCCGTCACGACGCGCTTATCGGCAATGGGATCGAAGACCGTCACCAACAGGTCGATGCCCGCCGCCTTGGCACGCACGAGTGTCTCGGGCACATCCTTGCCCCAGAACGAAAGCAGATGCGCATGTGTGTCGGCAAGCGGTGCCAAGGGCACGGGACAAGCAACCGTCTTCTTTTTCTTGGTAAACGTCACGCGGTCGGTATTAAGCGTCATGGGAAAGCTCCCGAGCCAGGCGCACAAAGGCGGCGACGTCGAGCGTCTCGGCGCGCGTGGTGGGTGCGATACCGCAAGCCTCAAAGGCGGCATCGAGCACGTCCTTGGCAAAGCCGTTGGCGCTCATGGAATTGCGGATGGTCTTGCGGCGCTGGGCAAATGCAGCATCAATCACGCGGGCCACAAATTCGCGATCGAGCCCTTCGGGTACCACACCGTCAACACGGTCGATACGCACGACGGCCGAGTCCACGTGCGGCGCCGGCATAAAGCAACGCGGCGGCACCTCAAAGCGACCCGTCACCTGCGCATACAGGCCGAGCTTTGCCGTATAGCCGCCATAGGTCTTGTTGCCCGGCACTGCGGCAATGCGATCGGCAACCTCCTTTTGCACCATGACGACAGCGCGCTTAAGCGCGGGCATCGTCTGGAAGAACTGAAGGATGATCGTCGCCGCCACGTTATAGGGCAGATTCGCGACAAACACCGTGGGTTCACCACCGGCGGCCTGCTCAATCTGCTCCGGCGTCACCTTGAGCGCATCGCCCATGATAAAGCGGAAGTTGGCATAGTCGGCGGCGTGGGCATCGAGCACCGGCTCAAGCTCAGGATCGGCCTCAATCGACGTAACGCACGCCGCCTCCTGCAGCAGGGCCAACGTCAGCGTGCCGCAACCCGGGCCGACCTCGAGCACGCGCTCATCGCCCGCAAGCTCAGCGAGCTCACAGATACGTTCGATCACATGGTTGTCGATCAGGAAGTTTTGGCCCAGGCGATGCTTGGTCGCAAGGCCAAACTCCTCTAGCAGCTCCCTAGTTGCCGTGGGGTTTGCCAAAGGCGAAGTTGTCATGGTTGCCTCCTTAACATGGTGGCTGCATCGTAAAGTAAAAGGGCATGGACCGTTGCGGCCATGCCCTTACCGTTACACAGCAAATTGTCGATATGGCACTCGCGCGACGTCTTAGCCCAGGCGCGGGAACAGCGGGTCACCCTTCTCGACGGGCTGACCGCCGGCAAGCAGGCCCCAGGCGCAGATGCCCTTGAGGTCGTCGCTCGCGGCCTCGTCCTCGCAAGACAGGCGGCGCAGAGCCTCGGCAGAAGTCTGGGGCATGAGCGGCATCAGCAGGTGAGCGGCGATGCGGATGGCCTCGAGCAGGTTGTAGATCACAAATGCCAGCTCGTCGGCCTTAGCCTCGTCCTTGGCAAGCGCCCAAGGCTCGGAGTCCTCGATGTAGTGGTTAGCGGCATGGATGAGTTCCATGACCTCGTCCTTGGCTCCGCCGTAATCGAGCACGTCCATCTTGGCCATGTAGCGCTCGACCAGGCCGTCGGCGATCTTTGCCAGCGGGTTATCGAACGCGTCGGCAGACGCCGGTTTAGCCGGGGCACAGCCGTCAAAGTACTTTGCGCTCATGTTGAGCGAGCGCGAGATGAGGTTGCCCCAGCTGTTGGCCAGGTCGGCGTTGTAGACCTGCTCCATGCGCTCGAAGCTGATGGCGCCGTCGGTGCCGGGGACGACGTCGGTCATGAAGTAGTAGCGATAGCCCTCGACACCCAGCATGTCGATAACATCCTGCGGAGCGATGGCGTTACCGCGGCTCTTGGACATCTTCTCGGCCTTGCCGGTCTCGGCATTGCGCACGGTCAGGAAGCCGTGGGCAAAGACGTGCTCGGGCAGGGCCTCGCCGATGGCCATGAGCATGGCGGGCCAAATGACGCAGTGGAAGCGAATGATGTCCTTACCCACAATATGGAACTGCGCGGGCCAGCGATAGGCCAGCTCGGCACGGGCCTCGTCGGTGTCGACACCGTAGCCGACGGCCGTCATGTAGTTGAGCAGCGCATCGAACCACACGTAGGTCACGTGACCCTCGTCAAACGGGACCTGAATGCCCCAGTCAAAGCTCGTACGGCTCACGGAAAGGTCGTTAAGGCCACCCTCGACAAAGCTACGTACCTCGTTCATGCGGAACGCAGGCTCGACAAAGTCGGGGTGCTCGTCATAGAGCTTGAGAAGCTTGTCCTGGAAGGCGGAAAGCTTAAAGAAGTAGGACTCCTCCTGCACGCGCTCAAGCGGACGGTGGCAGTCGGGGCATAGATGCTGGCCGACGCTGCCGTACTCCTCGTCGCCCTTCTGGACCTGCGTATCGGTGAAGTAGGTCTCGTCGGGCACGCAATACCAACCGTCGTAGCTGCCCTTATACAGGTAGCCGGACTCCTTCATGCGCTCCCACAGATACTGCACGGCATGATGCTGGCGCGGCTCGGTGGTGCGGATGAAGTCGTCGTTGGAAATCTCGAGCTTGCTCCAAAGCTCCTTGAAGTGCGGGGCCTGACTATCGGTCCACTCCTGCGGCGTCATGCCATGCTTGGCTGCGGCCTCGGCGACCTTCTCGCCGTGCTCGTCCATGCCGGTCAGGAACTTGACGTTATAGCCGGCGGAGCGGCGATAGCGAGCCTGAACGTCGGCGATGATGGTGGAATAAGCCGTGCCCAGGTGCGGATCGGCGTTGACGTAGTAGATGGGCGTCGTGATAAAGAACGAAGGCTTGCTTTGATCCATGGGGTTTGTCCTCCAGAAAAACGTTGCATACAGGGGATGATTCTAGCGCAAGGGCTGGATATCCTCCATCTATTGCATATCGAGCACCATGGCATAGACATCACGCTTGCGGCGCGAATACTTCTGAGACAGGCGCTTGGCCACCGCAGAGGCGGGCTCCCCCTCCTCGAGCGCGGCGCGGATATCCTCGCGCAGGGCCTCGTCGGGATCCGCTGCCGCAGCGCCAACCGGCACGATGCCAGCCTCCTCGTCCTCGCTCGGCGGCGCGATGACCAGCGCAATCTCGCCCTTTACCTCGCCGCGAGCACGCAGCTCCTCGGCAAGCTGGGCAGCGGGCCCGCGCAAGACCTCCTCGTGCAGCTTGGTGAGTTCGCGGCAGACGGCAAGCTCACGCTGGGGAAAGACCTCCGCCACGGCCTCGAGCGTCGCCACGATGCGATGTGGAGACTCGTAGAAGATGAGTGCGCCGGGCACCACGGCAAGGCGCTGCAAACGGCGCACACGGTCGCCGTGCTTTCGGCCCAAAAAGCCCTCGAAGAAAAAATGCTCGCAGGGAATGCCGGACGAAACAAGCGCCGTGACGCAAGCAGAGGGCCCGGGAATAACTTCGACGGGCACATCGGCCTCACGCGCCGCCTCGACCAACGCCTGGCCGGGATCGGACACGCTCGGCATGCCGGCGTCCGAGGCAAAGGCGAGGGTCTCCCCCGCCAGCAGACGGTCGACCAGGCCGGCAGCGCGGCTAGCGATCACATTCTCGTCGCAACGGACAAGCGGCTTGGAAATGCCCAGGTGCATCAGCAGCTTTGACGTCACACGCGTGTCTTCACAGCAGATGGCATCGGCGGCGGCAAAAGCCTCACCAACGCGCGGGGACAGGTCGCCCAGGTTGCCGATGGGCGTGCCGACCACATAGAGTTTGCCCGTATGGGCGCTGTTTTGCGTCATATCAACCTATTCAATCATGCCGCGCTCGAGCGTACCGAGCGCCGCGCGGGCGTCCCATGCTGCAATGCGCTTCTCGGTCTTCCACGTTTGGAAGAACCAACCGGCAGCCGGCGCAAACGAAGCCAGCTGGTTGGCGATAAACACGCGCTCGTAGGCATTGCGGCCCTCGGGCGTAACCGACGAGTTGGCAAAGATCGCCGCACCCGACCATTCGCCCACCAGCACGGGGAACCCTGTCGAAATCGCTTCTTTAAGCTCGCGCTTGTTACGCGAAATCGCCGTCGTCAGCCCGCGGGGGCTCGTGATGTCGAGCGCATACTCGTCGCGGTAATGGTACAGGTGAAGGTCCATGTAGACGTTCTTGTACTTGGCGCCGCGCATAAAATGCTTCCACTCGCTGGGATGCCCCGACGACGAGAAGACGACGATCTTATCCTCGGGCATATACGAACGGACGAGCTCGTAGGCATCGCGATAGAAATTGCGCAGGTAGTGAGCGGGAATGCCATCCGTCATGGTGAAGAGGCTCTTGCGAACGCTCATCTGCGGCGTGTCCAGCAGCTCAATGCCCAGCAGGCTCTCGGCCTCGCCATAGCGATCGGCCAAGCGCTCGAGCACGTCGAGTGCGACATGACGGCCGTTGGTGGACGAATGCCACTCGGCGACAGCCTCCGGCGTGGTGGGCGAATCGTTGGAATCGCCCTGGCCACCGGGCACGGTTGCCAGATCGAGCAGCACGCGGATATCGTACTTGGCAGCCCACTCAATCGCGCGGTCGATGTAATCGACAACCGATATGTAGGAGGCATCGGACTCCTGTGAGCCAAAGGCATACCAGGGCACCGGCAGACGCACGGCATTGAGACCGATCTGCGCCATGCGGCGAAAATCGTCCTCGCTCACAAACGTCTCGTAATGACGACGCATGCGCTCGTTATAGGCGGCGGTACCCATGGCCTCCTGCAGCTCGGCTGCGTTGGATGCGCCGGTCGCCGCGTACAGCGACGGGGTCACCCAAGGCTCGGGAATAAACCAGCCAGAGAGATTAACGCCGAGTATCCTCTCCATCACTGCCCCCTTCGGATCATGCAGGTCGAACCCGCATCGTATTGCATAGGATAAGTATCGTTTTGAGTATACCCGCGTGTGCGGACAGGCGACCGAACGGTCTGCAAAGTGACGCGAAAGTGGGAGGAATGTCTGGGGCGGGCGGGCTCGGAATGGTGCGACGAGGGGTGTACGCGCGCCAAAGGCAGGCACCGGAAAGTGTGTCCCGTTCTGAGCCCTTATTCTGGGACACAGTTTCCGCAGAACCCTACATAAAAGAAAAGGACCCCTTTGCAGAGGTCCTAGTCAATTCAAGGTGGCGGGGAAGGGAATCGAACCCCTGACACGAGGATTTTCAGTCCTCTGCTCTACCAACTGAGCTACCCAGCCATTTGAGGTGTGCCTTGTTTCAAGGCTTGATTAGTATAACCAAGGACGCGTTCCGGTCAGCCGAGAATTTCAAAAAAGTTTTTGAGCACAGCCTCGGTTCTTTAAATCGGCACGTCAGAGGCATCAGCCGGCAGCAAGAAGTTTTTCGCTCAGAGCCGCACGGGCAAACTCACTTGGCGTCATCCCCTCGGCAGCCGCCCGTCGACGAATGGCCTCCTTCATTCCCAGAGGAATCTTGACCGACAGCGTTGCCGTCCCCTCACCTGAGAGTGGGGGCCGTCCATGCACGATCCCACCAACGGCGTGTTCGCCATCCGGAAACTCTCCGCGCTCGTACGACTCGCACCACGCGTCAATCATTTCATCCGTTACAACCTGACCATTAGCGGCCGTATACGTCTTACCCATCATCGACCCCTTCCGTCAGGTGCTTTTGAGCGTTGGGATGGATCTCAACATCCATGCATCTTCTCCTCCATCTTACCCAATTTCGTATGACGAAAGTCCGCTGTCGCCAATTCTTAAGCCGGCACGCGTTGGAGAGCAGGGGTCGAAACAATGATTGAAGGGCGCTCTAGTGCGGCCCAGGCGCCGGGGCAGGAGCACATACGCCAGGGACGTACGTTTTCGTAGCGCGCGAGGATATTGCCGTCGCGATCGATGAAGGCGATGTCGATGGGATAGGCCATAAAACACGTATGGACCGAAGAGCAGCGTGGAAATGCCATGACGAGCGGCAGGCCGTTGGCGGCAACCGGACGCCGTCCCAGCATGCCGCGCAGGCGCACGGCAAACGACTCCGCCACCGCAAACTCGGCCGGCGTCCAACCCAGCCTGTTGAGTGCCCGCGCGTAGGCGATGTAGGACGAGACCGCGGTCACATGACCACCCCCGGACGCCATGGATCGACCGTCACCGCGCGCTCGTGCGACAACGTTGTCGGCGCCCCCAGCGAAACGCCAGCGATGCTGAGAGAAGTCGGCCACGGCTCATAGTGCATGGTGCAGGTGTAGGTCCTAAACGTACCGGATAGGGAGAGCAGGCCACCATCCGATGCCTTCGCGCCTTGCTCGCTCGACACTTCGATCCGCAAGTCATAGCCTTCCATGGCATTCAGAATTTGAGTCTGAACCGCCGCCGAGGCATCGGCAGAGCTTTCGTCGCCCTCCCCCTCCGACGCCACGGCGTGCGCCAACACGATGTCGGGTACCACGCGGTCGAAGCGCGCGACAGCGCTGGCAAAGATCATGACGTTGTACACGATGAGTGCCAGCACCAGCAAAACGGGCGTAACCACCGCCATCTCCACCGTCGCTTGGGCGCGCTCCTCGCGCAGACGCATGCGGATACTCATTACGACCCACCGCCCAGAGCGCCAACCAGCGTGGCAACATCGACGGTGAGTGGGATGGAGCCGCCGCCGGGCAGAGGAATCTCCGCAAGCGTGAACACCGTACCGCTAATGGTGCGTTCGACTTGATATTCCAACGCCTCGCAAAGCGCCTTGGGATCGGTCACGCCCAACGGAATACTTCGCAGCTTGTCTTGCGCTTGAGAGAGACCAGCAATGTCAGACCCCGGGCTCTTAATGACGTTGGCGGAATCGGTCAGCACTGGCTTTCGCAGGCGCAAGTCGCACGGTTCCAGACCCAACGCCGCCATGGACGCCGAAACGGTATCGCCGAGCCACGATGCGATGGAACCCAACGCGCCGCTGCCCCCTCCTAGGCCTTTAATCATCTCGTCCATAAGTTCGTCGGCCGAACCTTGGATATCACCGTATCCTACGAGCAGCCGTCCCCAAACATCCATGACGCCGTCGAGCACGCCGGCAACGCCGCCCGAGCGTTCCTTCAATGTCGAGAAAAATCGCGAAAGCACGTTGTTTTGCGCCGTCGCCTCATCGGGTGCCAACACCGCGGCAGAGATAGCACCGCGATCGCCGAGCCTGACTGCCGTGCTAAACGAAGAGTTGAGCTCATCGGGGCTCGAGATGGCACCCGAAACCGCAAGGGCAACTACGCCGTTGCGACCGGGCGGAGCGATACGCGGACGCTCGCCCGAAAGCGCTTTGATGGCCTGGTCAAACGCATTGCTCGCACGGTCGGTCTCGTCTTCGGTCTGACGTTCGAGCTCGAGCTCTTTGTTGCGGCATTCGACGTAGTCTTCCAGGGCGTCTTTAAACTTGTCAAAGTGATACTCGAAGCCGTTTTCGATAGAGGTTGAAGGCGCCGCAACAGCACCAAGCGACGAAACGCCAAAATGGCATTTGCTGCATTTATCCTGTCCATCGTAATCGGCAACCGAAGCAAATCCGCTCGGCGTCCCTTTCTTATAGTTAGGGCAGGTCGTCCCGTAATGCAGATACGCCTTGTCATCGTTCACGCTCGTCGGCCACACCGCATCGGTATAGAGCTCCGTCGCCCGAACCTCATCAGAGTTGCGCGGCAACAGTGGAATATAGGAGGAAACCCTGTCTCCGTTCTCGGTTATATATGCCCGATCGACCTCCGCACTCGCATAGGTATAAAACGCCTTACGCGCCGCAGACTCTGCCCTCATCTCGACACTCGAGCCGTGGGGCTTCTCATTTGTCAGACGCCAATGGTAGTAGTCCTTCGCGCGATCAAGGGCAACTTGAGGCTCCCACGTAACGCTCGAAGCGTAATGCGGATTTTGAACACCGGAGAGATCCGTTAGGCTTTTCGCGCGCTCCCACATACACGAACAGCTGCCGACCGAACCTTTATCCGATCCACCGCAATCCGCTAGCCAGGCACGCTCCTTTGCCTTCGCCGTCTCCTCCGATGCTTTTTGTAGCTCCTCGGCCGCGCGCTCCAGATCTTCCGACGCATCTTTAATGGCATCGGTCGAGATCTCGGAACCCTCGAGCGCAACAAAATCAGACTCGGATGTCCTGGGCACGGCAAGCGCCGTACCGGTATAGGTCACACTATCGGTATCCTGCGCCGACACCGCCTGCGTGGCACGCGCGGCGATCAGATACGGCAGAGCCGTCTCGATTTTCTGTAAGCCTTCCGATGCGCTTTTGGCAAACTTGTTGCGCGTTTTAATGATCTCAATCCCGGTGTCGACCATATTGCCGGCAACTGGTTCGGCACCCGGGATGAGGATGGCGACCAGGCCCGTCCCGATTGTGGCAAACCCCGCCAGCCCCAGACTCAAGATGCTCGCATCAACCACCGTGGCAGCCGTGTGATAGGACGACACTACGTTGGCACCCGCCAGCGCGCCGCTATCGGCCGCCACCTGGGTATCCCCGGCACGCGACATGCTCCATATCGCCGCGGTCGACGAAAACAACAACGTGAGCACCACTAGGATGACCACGGCAGAAGAAAGCGTGGTGTAGGCACCGTCTTCGATAAACAGGTCGATACCGGCGCGGCCCATAAAGCCGCCTCGCTTGCGATGGCAGCTCGGACGGCGCGTCAAAACGCATCTAGACCAGAAACGCTTAATCCCATGTAGCAATCCACGAATCATAATCTCCCTCCAGCCATTCGGGACGTGATTGATACGAGACATCGACCTTGAGCTCAACGTAGCCGCCCTCGGCGGTACCACCCATAGCCTGCGCAAACGCACCGATCACAGGCAACGGCCTGACCTCGCCGGAAACGGACACGGACGAGACGCCACCCGCACCGGCCCGACCAAGCTCGATATTCCACGACAACGGCCCGCCGGCATGAAAGATCGAAACGTTGGGCACCGCGGCAAGCCGGCGGCGGGTGAACTCCTTAAGATCGTCGTCCTCCGCCGTCGTCGTGGTCATGAGCCGCGCGGTCTCGGCGGCGGCAGACTCCATGACCGCGCGCGTATAGAGCAGGCACACCGGTTGCAGTGCGAGAAGGATGAGCGTCAGAAACGTCGGCAGCAAAAAAGCGGCCTCGACCGTAGACTGCGCCCGGTCCTCGCGCGCGATATCAATACAACGCAATGTCCTTAGCGCCCGCAGCGGCGTCGATAACCGACGTCGAGGCAACGCCATGGGATGCCGCCCGCTCAACCAGCGCCGCCAAGCGCCCATCGGTGCCAGCACGCCAAAGCCCCGCGATCGCCAGCACGATCGATAACAGCGCCACCGTGACGATGGCGTATTCCACAGTCGCTTGGGCAACCTCTTCACGCAGAACGCCATGCATTTCACGATCCCTCCTTTGAGCTTATTGTTTGCGGGACCAGGCGCACGGCGCGCAGACGACACGAAGCATCGCCGGTATCCGCGGCAACCGTCACCATATCGACCCAGCCGCGTCCGTCACGCACGATGGCGCCCCATACGTTGCCCTTAATATCGAGATAGCCGCTCAGGGCGAGCTGGGCCGTTGGCACCTCGCGGTAGGCGCGTAACATATCCGCCGCTGCCTCGGTCATCGGTCGGTCCTCGGACCATGCAAGCCGGACCGCAATCGCGTTGTCCTCAGGCGAATCCGTCGCAGTGCCAGACCGCTTGTCGAGCGTCCGCAGAAAGGTTTGCGCCGTGACAGCGACATCCGAATCGTCCGCATCTCGCATCTCATCTTTTTGAGTCGCCACCGCCGAATCTGAGCCCGAATCGAAGGCGGCCCCAGGACGCTGCTGCCGCGCGGCGTTAAGCCCCCAAAGCACCGCCGCTATCGCCACGGTCAGGCAAGCAAACACCAGCAGCACCCCGATGGGGCGCTCGCCCTCTACAGACTGTTGATGCCCTCGCTGATAGCGTTCCATAGATCTTGGACCTTGCCTTTAAATGCAACGATGGCAATAATCGCGATCACCACAAGCACGCCCACCAAAATGGCGTACTCGGTGGTACCCTGCGCGCTCTCCTCCCGCAACAGCTCCTTGGCATGCTGGCGAGCGCGGATCGCCCGGCAAAAAGCCCAGTTCCAAGCCTTGTCAGCAACTTCGACCATCGTGTTCATGTATTCCTCCCTACATCATCCCGCCTGCTCCCAGCAGCGGGCCCAATATGGACAGAAGCAACGCCGGCAAGATGAGCGTGCCGGTGGGGATCAGCAGCTTGACGGGCGCACGCTCGATCTCACGCTCGACCGCGGCGCGATGAGCCGCACGGATCTCGCGACTTTGAGCGGCCAGCGTCTCGGCAAGTGGGGCACCCAGGGCGAGCGCCTGCCCCACCGTGATGGCAAAGGTCTCGAGCGCTCGTACGTCCAGATCGCGCGCGGCGGCCAACAACTCGTCCTCACGCGTGCCCACGCCCACCTGCCACGCCATGCAGGCCCGCTCAAGGCGAAGAGCCAGCACTGACCGGCGGTTGGCGCAGAAAATCTCAAGCGCCGCATCAAACGAAAGACCGGCCGAAAGACCCAAGCGCACAACATCGATCATCTCGGACACTTCGCCGAGCGAAACTCGCGCCGGGCCGCCCGCTCCAACCGCGCCCTTCACTCGCGCGGTCAGGGCATCGACCACTGAGCGACCCGCGGCAGCGACCAGCACCGCCTCGCGCTTGCAGGCCCCTGCGATCTTGCGTGCATCCGCCCGATCCAAACCCGTCGCGATAAATACACTCAGGGCGCACAGGCAAGCCGCAACTGCAACTGGGGCGCTCATAGCTCCACCCTCATAATGCGCCGGATAACCACCAGGGCAACGGCGTTGAGGGCGAGACCCAGCACCACAGCGCCCGCACCGGCAGGCGTCGCAAGACCGCGACGAAAATCTGCCGAAAGCAGCGCCAACACCGCGCACATGCCCGCCGGCATCGCCGCGACCATATGCGCCGACATGCGAGCCTGCGACGTCTTGACATCCAGGCGGCGCTTGAGCTCAATGCGCTCCCCTACCATGCTCGACGCCTCGGACAGCAAGTCGGCAAGCGGAGCGCCGGTGCGCTGTGACACCTTAAGCGCCAAGGTCACAAGCGAAAGACCGGGGGCGTCGATGCGCACGAGCAAGTCATCGAGCGCGTCGGTCGCCGAGATACCGCAATCGATCGCCGCCGCCACCCGCAAAAACTCGGTATGCACCGGTTCTTGCGCATGAGCGCCCACAAAGCGCATGCCCTGGGCCAGCGAATGTCCCGAGGCAAGCGACATGGAAAGTGCGGTAAACGCCTCGGGCATGGCCTCTTCTGCATCGTGTTGCTCGCGCCGGCTCTCAAAGCCATCCCGAGCGGCGCCAGCGGCAATCGGAGCAACAAGTCCCAAGGCAAACCCGAGGGGCGATAACGACACCATCGTTAGTAAAACGCTGCAGACACCGCTCGATAGCAGTAGAAACGCCAAACGCCCCGAAGCATCTTCAATCACGAGGCCAAGGCGATGCGCCGGAGCCAGCGATGCCCACGAACGGGCGATCTTTTTCAGCAGATCGTTTTCCACCAGCTCACGCGGCAGCTTCTCTGCCACCGTCTCGAGCGCCTGACGCGCCAGCTCCGCCGGCGGCACCTGCGGCACACGAGGTTCCGCCCCGCACGCCGTCGCAACAGAAAACCCTGCCAAACCCCCTACGACGAGGGGCACAGCGACCTCCATTCGTCCACCTCCTCTTGTGTGAGCGTCCCCGACCGCAGGCCTTCTGCGATAAACGGCGGCTCGCGGTCAAGCGCCCAGGTGCGCTCGGCGGCATCGAAAGTCACATAGCGCTCGAGCTCTACGCCGCCCGACGCGGCGCGACGCACCCCCGAATACGAGGAGACGAAGCGCCTGCCATCGGCGTGGCGCTCGGACATCACGATGCCGTCGAGCGCCATGGCAATCTGCTCCTCGATGAGCTCGCTCGGCAGATCGATGCCATAACGTGCAAGCAACGTCAGACGCACCACGGTCTCCTGTTCTGAACCCGCATGAAGTGTGGTGAGCGACCCGTCGTGGCCCGTATTCATGGCCTGCAACATGTCGCAGCACTCGGCACCGCGCACCTCGCCCACCACGATGCGGTCGGGGCGCATGCGCAGGGCATTGGTCACCAGGTCGCGGATCGTCACCGCGCCCTCGCCCTCAATTGAAGCCTCGCGCGCCTCTAGGCGCACCACGTGCGGATGATGCGCAAACTTGAGCTCGGCAGAGTCCTCGATCGTCACGATGCGCTCGCCGGTGGAAATCTCGCATGACAGCGCGTTGAGCAGGGTGGTCTTACCAGATCCCGTGCCTCCCGCAACCGCCAGGTCCTGTCGCAGCGACACCGCGCACGACAGCAGCTGCGCATACCAAAGCGGCAGTGACCCCAGCCCCACAAGCTCGTCCAGCGAGCAGATGCGGTCCGAGAACTTTCGGATGGTGAGAATCGGTCCGTCAATCGCCACAGGCGGAATCACCGCGTTGACGCGATAGCCCGTTTTAAGGCGAGCGTTGACGATGGGGCTGCGCTCGTCGATACGGCGGCCAAGTGGCGAGATGATGCGGTCGATAAGCACACGGATCTGCTCATCATCCTCAAACGCATGCTCGATAGGGTACAAGACGCCGCCGCGTTCAAAGAAGGCCGAGCGGCAGCCGTTGATCATGATCTCGGTAACGGTGTCGTCCTCGATGAGCGGCTGCAACGGCCCCAGGCCCACCACGTCATCCAAAATCTCGTCGATGATGGTCTCGCGTTCGGACGTCGCGAGATCGGTCGGTTCCTCAACATTGAGCGCCGCCTCCACCGCGGGACGCAATTCCGAGCGGGCAAGCGCCGGGTCGATATAGGCGCTGATACGCGCCACTTCGTCGTAACCCATGCGGTCCATCACAGCGCGCTTGGTGCGTCGTTTCACCGCGCGACGACGCCCCGCATCTACAGGCGCTGCAGCCGCTGCAGCGCCGGCAGCCTTAATCCTCGTTTGCAGGCTCATCGCTGATCACCCTCGCGCGACCAGGGAAGGCGGATACGCGGGCGTTCGGTGCGCGTTGCACGGTCGGCGACCATATCGCTCCAAGGGCCGACGGCGCACCCCAGTTCCACGAGCATCTCGCGCGTGGCCTCGCGCACGCTGGTCGCGAAAGCGCTCGTCTGACCCACTGCCTCGTCAGCGCGCCCAAACGCCATGAGCGCGGCGAGATCCTGCCCGCCATCGGCGATACGAATCTTTGAGCTCAACGCACAGGCAATCTCAAAGCGCATGGCGACGTCCTCGTCTGCCCCGCGCGCACCGAACCGGTTGAACACGGCGCTCATGCGCGTGCGCGGCACACCTACTCGACTTGCCAGTTCAATGACGCGCGATGCCGATGTCGCGGACGACACCGCCGCATCGCCAACGACCAGGCAACGGTCGCTCGCCGCCACCGCAGCCGCCACGGCGTCGCCCCAAAAGACCGAGGTATCGATAAAGACCACGTCGGATTCGCGACGCAGGACATCAAGCAATAGCTCCACCGGACGTGCCATGAGCTCGGCTTGCTCGGGCGCCGCGACGGGACCCCAGAGCGTAACGCCCGGCGCCACGCGCATCGATGTGGCTACGATATCCGGCTCGGTGAGCGCGCCCGCCGCCGACGGCTCGATAAGTGCCGCCATATCGCGCGGAGCATCGACGCCTAACAAGTCGTAAAGGTTTCCAAACATCAGGTCCAGGTCGAGCACGGCGGCACGCAAGCCCAACAGCGACGATATGTGTGCCATGGTGGCAACGATCGTCGACTTGCCGCAACCGCCCGAACCCGAAATGGCGCAGATGACCGGAGCTCGATGCTGCGGAGCGGCAGCGTCTGCCGGCGGCATCGGAGGCGGCGGGGCGGGCGTCGGCGACAGCGTCCCCGTCTCCCCCGCCGCAACCACACGCTGCGTCCAAGCCGGCATGGCAGCTTGTTCGGTCTGCAAGGCAGGCTCGTTCTGTGCAATCTGCTCATGCTGCATCAGCGACAACTCGCCGCACCCGGCAAAGCCCTCAACTTCGTCAAGTTCATCCGCCAGATTCACGCCGTGCACGTATCCCATATCTACAGCCGGGGAGTCGCCAGCATGCTGTGCCGGCCCTCCAGCGTCATCGTATACAAGGGGGTTCCGGGGGCGCCGACCATGCTCGGCTTCCGCTTTTCCATAATCATCAACACGCGGGCCTCTTGTAGCGCGAGGCGCCCCGGGTTCCCTATCAACAAAAGCATCGGGCTCAATCGTCATGCGCCGATCGGAATCAACCCGCTCCCTCGCCCGCGCGCCCGTTGCCGCATATGCTGTGCGCAGCGATGACCTCGGTCGCCCCCGCGCGAAACAGTCCCTCGATATCCGACGGATCGAGCGCTTCTATCAACACGACCACGCGACTCACGCGGCCTTCGGCCGTCAGGCGCGCAACAGTCTTGCGCACATCTTCGATATCAAACAGAGACGCCGCGATGATGGCAGCCCCGCGGCGCGACGGAAACGCCCGCGCCATGGAAATCAGCCCGTCCAGGTCACCCACGCGAAGCACCTGTGCACCCGCATCACGGCCCTCGACTTCCCGCTGCAACAGCCCGTAATCGCCGCACGCGCAGCACGCAAGCCAGATCGCCTTCATCACTCGTCGCCTCCGCTCTTTTTGCCGCGCGCCGTGGCGGGAATCGTCAAGCTGACCGTTCCCTTGCCCGAGGCTCCCAGCAGTTCCTTGACGTCTTCGGGGTCAGCCGCCAGCGTCACCCATTCGATCTTGCCCTCGCGCGTGGCACCGGAATCCTCACTGGTATCGATCACGTGCGCGCCGCACAGTCGATCGGTTACGCCGTCTTTTTGCACATACACATCCACGTAGCTGCCCACGCCTGTAGCACCGCCGACCGAGTGCTCGGCATCGACCGCCACCGAAACGGCAACCTTGCCCTTAGGCACCTCGAGCTTGTGGCTCTCGGCCTTGGTGTAGACATTGCAGATCACGGCGTTTTTGGGAATACGCGAAGTCGTCACGTCGCCGCGCACCTGGCGCAGCTCGGTCGCCGCGTCACGCGGCAACAGGCTCGTCAGCCATTCCTGGGTTATGACATTGGTCTCATCGAGGGTCTCGCCCACATCGATATCGCGCGCCGCGACGCATACCTCGACACGATCGCCACCGTACTTGGCCAAGGTCTCAGCCTGGACCTGTTCGGCTTGTGAGCGGATCGATGAGCCGTAAACCATGCAGAGCAGAGCAGCGAGCACGCCCGCGACCAGACTGATGGCGATGCGCTTGCTCTTGTTCACGGCCGCTCCTCTCATGGCAGTGCCGGGCGAATGCCCGTACCACCATTGTCTGGGCGGTCAGAGTGCAAAGCGGCGCAATCGCAATCTTGGTTTTCGATGTCAAACCAATCGCTGACCAAAAGCTGACCAGCCCGTCAAGCTCGTGGCAAGGTTTTGGTCAGCACGTCAGCAAACTGCATGTTTCGAGGCTTTTCCGCAGCAAAAAGCCGTCTCCCGAACAGTTGGGAAACGGCTGTCATAGGAAAAATCAATTACAGATGGACATCGGGATCGAGCATTTGAGCACTCACGCGCATGGATGACGCCAGGTTTTGGAACGTTTCCAGACGCAGGCTATCAATCTGCCCGGCGTCCTCGGCCTCGCGAACGGCGCAACCCGGCTCATGGGTATGTGTGCAATCGCCAAACCGGCACGCGCGCGATGTCTCGACAATCTCGGGGAAGGCGCGCGCCAGACCCCGCTCGTGACCCACGAGCGGTAGGCTGCGCAGGCCCGGGGCATCGGCGATCACGCCGGCGTCGCCCGGCAGCGCCACCATCACGCGCGCAACGGTAGTGTGACGGCCCTGGTCGTCGCGTTCGCGCACACCGCCGGTCGCCAACGTATCGTGGCCCAGCAGTGCATTGAGCAGCGTCGACTTACCGGCACCCGACTCGCCCAGAATCATGGCACAGCTCCCGGCGGGCACGCAGGCACGGACCTCGTCCAGGCCGCGGCCCTCGGCAGAGGACGTCACGATCACGCGCACGTCCGGACCCACCAGGCGGCGCACGCGGTCCAGATCGCGCTCGAGCTCCTCGGCATCGCAGCGGTCAGCTTTGGTAAGCACCACCACCGGCTCGGCATCGCAGTCGAGCGCCAACACCAGCGAGCGCGCCACGCGGTCGAGCAGCACCTCACCGGCACCGAGCGCCTGCACGATTAGCACGCTATCCACGTTGGAGCAGAGCACCTGGCGCTCTCCACGGGCACGGCCGCGCCAACGCTCAAAGCTCGTACGGCGCGGCAGCACGCACTCAATCACGCCCATATCGTGCCCGGGAGCGCGGCGCACCGCCACACGGTCGCCCACGGCAGGCAGCAGGACCTCGTCCTCGCCGCGCGACTTGGCAAACCCCACGGCATGCTCGGCGCGGAAGGTATCGTTGGCAGTCGCCACCAGCGGAAACCCGCGATCCAAGCGCACCACGGCGCCAAGCTGCATCTGCTCGGGTTCCTCGGCATGTGCGCAGAAATCATCAAAGGCAGTCTGCTGAGCTTCATCGACCGGCAGGTCATCAAACGCCGGAACGTCCTGCAGCGCGTCGAGTCCCGGCACGCTTGCCAGCAGCTCCTCAGCAGATGCGGGAGCTTCGGTCGCGAGCTTCCGACGACGATCGCGCTTAGCCCGCGCCCCCGTCGTCTTTTTCTTCGCTTTAGCCTTAGCCTTGCCCACAGATGCCTCCCAGCACAAAACCACACAACTGAGCAGGTATTTTACCCACAAAAAAGAGTCGGTCGAGCAAATGCTCGACCGACTCACACACTTTCCCTCGGCCTTTATCATCCACACGGGAGAAAAGTCAGCAACGTCACCGCAGGGCCCGCCCGCCGAGAGGGGTTTCCAAAGGGCACATCCCGCAGCCGCAACGCGGCGAGGACGTGTCCGTGGAAACCCCGCAGGCGGGCGGGCCCGGACAGGTACGTTACTCTTTCTCCACCGCGCGCATGATCGCCTTGTAGATCTCCATCAGTGGGATGATCAGGAAGGCCAGGCCCAGCGCGGCAAGAACGCCCTTGAGCTCAAGCGTCACAGGGCCAAAGAACATCTCGGCAAGCGTCGGCTGTACGGTCACGATCACCGTCAGCACCAGCGCCAGCGCAGCGGAAGCCCACAGCCACTTGTTCTGCTTCTTCATGGTGAACAGCGACGCACGACGGCTGCGCATATTGAAGCAGTGGAAAATCTCGACCATGTTGAGCGTGATGAACGCCATCATCACGCCTTCCTCGTCGGCATTGCCGGCGATCATATCAGCGATGTGAATGTAGCCCATGTCAAAGTACACGCCCACAAAGAAGCTCGCCAGCACCAGCACGGTGATGATCAGACCCTGGACCACGCAGTCCAGACCCATATGTCCGGCGAAGACACCGTCCTTAGCGTTGCGCGGCTTGCGCTTCATAATGTCGCCCTCGGCGTCCTCCATGCCCAGCGCGAGCGCGGGGAAACAGTCGGTAACCAGGTTCACCCACAGCAGCTGCACCGGCTGGAAGATGGTAAAGCCGATGAGCGTGGCGATAAACACCGAGAAGACCTCGGCAAGGTTTGCCGAAAGCAGGAACTGGATGACCTTGCGGATGTTGTCGTAGATGCGACGGCCCTCTTCGCAGGCACCGATGATGGTGGCGAAGTTGTCATCGGCAAGCACCATGTCGGCGACGTTCTTGGTGACGTCGGTACCGGTGATGCCCATGCCAACGCCGATGTCGGCGCGCTTGATGGACGGGGCGTCGTTGACGCCGTCGCCCGTCATGGCCACGATCTGGTCGCGCGACTTCCAAGCCTCGACGATGCGGGTCTTGTGCTCGGGCTGAACGCGGGCGTACACGCCGTAGTCCTCGATGTGCGCGTCGAGTTCCTCGTCGCTCATGCGGTCGAGGTCGGCGCCCGTGATGGCCTGGCTGCGATCGGTGACGATACCCAGCTGCTTGGCGATGGCCACGGCGGTGTCGATGTGGTCGCCCGTAATCATGACGGTGCGGATACCGGCATCGTGGGCCTCGCGGATGGCGTCGGCGACCTCGGGGCGGACCGGGTCAATCATGCCGGACAGGCCGCAGAAGACCAGGTCGTGCTCGAGCGCAGCGGGGCTGCAGTCGGCCGGGACCTCGGTGTAGGTGCGGCTTGCCAGCGCCAGCACGCGCAGGGCCTCGTCGGCCATGGCCTTGTTGGCGGCCACGAGCTCGGCGCGACGCTCCTCGGTCAGCGGAACGACCTTGTCGCCCTCGTAGATATGGGTGCACAGGCCGATCACCACGTCGGGCGCGCCCTTGGTGTACTGCTCATACTCGCCGTCCAGGGTCTCGACGACCACGGACATCATCTTGCGGCCCGAGTCAAACGGGGCCTCGCCCACGCGCGGATGCTCGGCAGTCAGGCCAGTGAGCCCCGCCTTGCCGGCATCGTTGACGAGCGCACACTCGGTCGGCTCACCCACGGCCTCGCCCAGCTCCTCGTCCCACTGGGCGTCGGAGCACAGAGCCATGCCGGCCAGGAACTTCTCCTTAGGCGCAGCGAGCTCGTGCTTGACGACGGTCATCTTGTTCTGGGTGAGGGTACCGGTCTTGTCGGAGCAGATGGTCTGCGTGCAGCCAAGGGTCTCGACGGCAGAGAGCTTGCGGATAATCGCCTGACGCTTGGCCATCTTGGTCACGCCGAGCGACAGCACGATGGTCACGACGGCAACCAGGCCCTCGGGGATGGCGGCGACGGCAAGCGAGACAGCGACCATAAAGGTGTCGAGCAGCGCGGTCGGATCGGTGAGAACGTTGCCCACGCCGTGGCGGATGATGTCGACGCCAAAGATGACGACGCAGATGACGATAACCATGATGGTAAGGATGCGGCTGAGCTCGGCGAGCTTCACCTGCAGCGGCGTGAGCTCTTCCTTGGCCTCGGCCAGGGCGCCGGCGATCTTGCCCATCTCGGTGTTCATACCGGTGCCGACCACGACGGCGCGACCGCGGCCGTATACCACGGTGGAACCCATGTAGCACATGTTCTTGCGGTCGCCGAGCGGCACGTCGTCGGTGCCGGCGGCGAGCTCAATGACGTTGGCATGCTTCTCGACGGGCACGGACTCGCCGGTAAGGGCGGCCTCCTCGATCTTCATCGTGGCGCTCTCGAGCACACGGCAGTCGGCCGGGACGGAGTCGCCCGCCTCGAGCATGATCACATCGCCGGGCACGAGCTCGGCGCTCGGCAGGTGCACGAGCTTGCCGTCGCGCAGCACCTTGGACTGCGCCGCGCTCATCTCCTGCAGGGCCTCGAGGGCCTCTTCGCTCTTGGCTTCCTGGACCACGCCCAGTACCGAGTTGACGATAACGACGAACATGATGATGGCGACGTCGGCAAAGTCGGGCTCGCCCTTGACCATACCCGTGAGCGCGCTGATGACGGCGGCAACGATCAGCATGATGACCATGGGGTCGGCCATCTGCTCAAAGAAACGCTTCCACAGCGGCGTTTTCTCGGCTTCCTCGAGCTTGTTAGGGCCTGTCTTGGCGAGGCGCGACGACGCCTCGTCGTTGCTCAGGCCGAGGTTCTCATCGACGCCCTGGTCGCTGAGCACCTCCGCCGCGGCGGACAGGTATTCCTTTTGCATATAGAGTCCCCTCCTGGGATTCGGGCCACTCAGCAGATTGATGCCCGATCATAATTCCCAGGAGAAGGGCAAGGGCTCATCAAGGCTGCCGTGCTGAGCGGCAGTTGATAGTGGAGCTATGGTACCCCAAAGCAGCGCGTCTAGCCAAAACATTCCAATTGGAAACACGGCTCGAGTGCAACGATGCAGACCGTGTGATGCTCAATATTGATAAAACGTTTTTTCTTCGGCACATCGTCAAACTGAAATATCGCCCAGATAGCAGCGGTCAGAACGGTTGGTAAAGTTTTTGCATATACCGTTTTTCCGCAAAAAATGAACTTCTAATTCGGCATACGGTCGATTTTTTGGGGTATTCGGTCGCCATTTCGTTATAATCATCTCAGTTTTATTTCTTATGGTTTATCTATCAGCGCAAGACGATGTCAGATGGAGGTCTGAATGTACAAGCGCACCAAGATTGTATGCACCATGGGTCCCGCCTGCGATAGCGACGAGACCATCCGCGAGATGATCAAGGCGGGCATGAACGTCGCCCGTTTTAACTTCTCGCACGGATCCTACGACGAGCACCACGGTCGCATCGAGCGCGTCCGTCGTATTTCCAAGGAGCTCGGTCTGCCCGTCGGCATCCTGCTCGACACCAAGGGCCCCGAGGTCCGCACCGGCCTTCTGGTCGATGGCAAGAAGGTTGCCGTCAAGACCGGCGATAAGATCGTCGTCACCGCTCAGCCCACGTCCGAGGATTTCCACGGCACCTCTGAGCATATCTCCCTCGACTACCTGGCTCTGCCCTCCGAGGTCGAGAAGGGCTCCCTCATCCTGATCGATGACGGCCTGGTCGCCCTCGAGGTCGAGTCCGTCGACGGCCAGGACATGACCTGCGTCGTCAAGAACGACGGCCTGATCGGCGAGCGCAAGGGCGTCAACATGCCCAACGTCAACATCTCGCTGCCCGCCATCACCGAGCGCGATCGTCAGGACATCCTCTTTGGCCTGACCGAGAACATCGACTACATCGCCGCTTCCTTCATCCGTGACGGCGAATCCGTCCGCGGCATCCGCGAGCTTTGCCGCGAGAACGGCGGCGAGCACGTGACGATCTTCCCGAAGATCGAGTGCGCCCTGGGCGTCGAGAACTTCGACGAGATCCTCGAGGCTTCCGACGGCATCATGGTCGCCCGTGGCGACCTGGGCATCGAGATCAAGCCCGAGCTCGTTCCGCACATCCAGAAGGAGATCATCGCTAAGTGCAACGCGGCCTACAAGCCCGTTATCACCGCTACGCAGATGCTCGACTCCATGCAGCAGAACCCGCGCCCGACGCGCGCCGAGGTTGCCGACGTTGCCAACGCCATCTACGACGGCACCGACGCCGTCATGCTGTCCGGCGAGTCCGCTGCCGGTAAGTACCCGGTCGAGGCCGTCAAGATGCAAGCCAGCATTGCTCTCGAAACCGAGAAGTACCTCCCGGCTCACGCTCCGCTCGAGGTTCCGGCTGACGCTCACGGCACCCGCGTCGTCAACAACGTTGTGGGTATGTCCGCCGTGAACATGGCTACCACCGTTGGCGCCAAGTGCATCACCGTGCCGACGACCACCGGTCGTACCGCTCGCCTGATCTCGCACTTCCGTCCCAACATGCCGATCTGCGCGTTCTCCCGCCACGAGTGGGCCGTCCAGCAGATGATCATGTACTGGGGCGTTATCCCGCACCAGGCCGAGATTACCCAGGGCACCGTCAACGGCACGATCGTCAAGGCGATCGAGACCGCTAAGGAGCTCGGCTACGTCGAGGCCGGCGACCTGACCGTCGCCACCGCCGGTGATCCACGCATGAGCGTCCAGCTCGAGGACAAGGTCTCCTCGACCAACGTCGCTTACGTCGCTCAGGTGCGCTAAAACGCACTTGCAAGCACGCTTGCATTGCAAAGGGCCCGGAAGGCTTTGCCTTCCGGGCCCTTTTTTAGGACCTACCTCATATGCCGCTTCATCGATTTGTGATCAGTCGCGAACCTTTCCGATGCCGAGCGTACCACCGAAGATGCCCTGCGACGGGAGCTGTTGGTCAATTGGGATGAACTGTTCTCCGTTAAGCCGGCCGGCTAGCAGCTAGCGATCAGAGGGACTGCGGGAACGTCAGAAGCGGCAACGCGAGCCGCAAAGCCCGCTTCGGTCAGCTCGATGACCTCAGTAAACGTTGCGTCAAAGAATTTCTCGGTCAGCAGGCGGTACGGCGGATGATCGGGCTCGCCGGGGTTTTCGCGTACAATCTCGTGCATGACGCCGATGGTCTTGAGCACATATTCTTTATGGATGGGATACTGCCCAAAACGCGTCGCAGCGGTATACAGGCGATCGGTCGCACGCGGGATGGAGACAATGCCCAGCGTCTTGCCAAACCAGTCAAAGTCGCCTTGCTTTTTAATGCGGAACTCCTCACACGGCTTGCCGCCGTGCGCCTCCAGGTACTGATTCACGCGCGTATTCCATACGGTATCGGCCACCAGATGCGACCAGACGCCCAGCGTTAAATCGAGCAACGACTGCGCCACATCTTCGGACGCAAGCGAGAACTCACAGGCGCCGGGACCGACAAACGGCTCGGCATCCTTGTAGCGCTGTGGATAGTGCACGCGGTTCAGTCGCTCGCGCTCCTCGATAATCGAAGTTGCCGCGGCCGGTGCACCGGTGGGCGAACTTTTAAGCAACGGTGCCACATAGGTATCCCAGAACTCATGTTCACGAGGCTTAGGGATGGGCTCAGGCTTGGCAAAGTGCGTAATGCGGTACGGGATGGGATCGGCGATGCCAGGGACCATATAGCCCACGAAGATATCCGGAACCACGCAGCCAAACAAAAAGGCATTGCGGTCGCGAACGCTCTTGGCAAGCGCACCGGTGCGCTCCAGCAAACGCTCCGTCTGAGCGATATGAATGTTCCAGCTTGGCATAGCCACCCCCATAAAAACCTGGATAACTATACCATCACGGCAAAGCCGCGCGGGCGGCTACGCACGCTCTACGCAGCAACTAGTCCGTAGCACCGCTTTCGGTTCCATACGACGGCGAAGGCGCCTCGACCACATGGTGATATCGATCGATATAGATTGCACGGGCCCCCAGGCGGCGCACCAAATCTTGGTGATGTGTGCTCATCAAGACCGTCTTACCCGCCGCGACGTAGGCCAGCAAGAAGTTGACCACAATGTCGCATGAATCCTCGTCGAGCCCATTGGCAGGCTCGTCGAGAACCAAGATATCCGGGTTCATCGACACCACCGCAGCCAGCGCAACGCGCTTCTTTTGCCCACCCGAGAGCTGATAGGGAGAGGCGTCGGCAAGGTCGGCAACCTGGAACAGCCCCATGGCATCGCGGACGCGGCGCTCGAGCTCGCCCGTCGGCAGCCCCATCTGCGCGGGACCAAAAGCGACCTCCTCGCCCACCGTGGCGCAAAAGAGCTGCGCGTCGGCATTCTGGAACACAAAGCCAACGCGCTGATGAAAACGCTGAGCGGCCGTGGAATCCTTTAGAAACGCCGCATCAATCACATGCCCGTCAAACAGGTATTCCCCTGCGTCCGCAAGCTCAAGGCCGTTAATAAGGCGCATAATCGTCGTCTTACCGCAGCCGTTGGGACCGAGCAGGGCAACGAGTTCGCCACGATCGACCTGCAGCGACACGCCATCGACAACCGTATGCCCCGCATAGGAAAACACCACGTCGCGCAGCTCGATGAGCGGAACGACCTCGGCGCCGCCCACACCGTTCGTGCCCGCCGCACTATTCATATCGATCGTCAAAACGTCGCCCTTCCCTAGTTGCATCCCCAGCCGGAACCAGCAGTGCCTACAGCACGGCGCACAACACTGCCAGCAGCGCCACGCCGGCCGCATAGACCGCATCGCGCCAGCCAAACCCGGCGCGTGCGGGAGCCGGATACACACCGGCAAAGCCGCGGCACAGCATGGCCTCGTCCATCGCGCGGCTGCATTCCATCGCCTTGATAAAGGTCATGCCCATGATACCCGCGATCGAATCGGTACGCGAAAATCCCTCAGGCGCACGGCCAACGCTGCGCAGCATGACCGATTCGCACAGATCGTGCGCCGTGCGACCCAGCACCTCGATGTGCTTGAGCGCCATATCAAACGTAAAGATAACTTCGTCGGGCAGGTGCAGCATTTTGAGCGCCGCCGACATGCGGCTCCAGGTAAGGGTCCACGAAACACCCAGCACCAGCGACACATTAATGAAGGTCTTGAGCGCAATCTTGAGCATGGCGCCCGCAGCAGAAGCGTCCAGCAGCAAGGCGGGCAGTACCAGAACCACCGCGAGCCCTGCAGCGCCAAGCGCCGGCACAAAGGTTGCCCGCAGCCCGCGTACGGGGCGCACGGCAACGAGCACCAGCGCGATAGCCGCCATCAACATGAGGTACAGAGGGCTCTGCGTCAGACACACGCACAGGACGCAAACGAACATCCCCACCAGGCGCATCGGAGCCGAAACGCAAGAAAGGGCGCGGTCGACCATCGACCCGCCCTCGTGCGCGCCTCCACCCAGGCGAACCCGCTCAAGCAGGCTCGCCAGGTGCAGGACATTCTTTTGCATCACACGATGCCGAGTCCCCGCGGGCTCGTAACGCTGCTCGACCGCAAGCCAGCTAGGCAGCTCGGCTATTGCCATGAGCACCGCTTTCCTTGACCGTCAGCGAGACCAGGCGGAATACGATGGTAAGCACCGCCACGCCAATCACGCCCGAAAGGATATACATGGCAGCCTGGCCGGCAAAGCCAAGACCCTGCTCCTCGGAATAGGCCTGAAGATAATCGCCCGTGGGCAGTGCATCGGCAAACGTCGGAGCGTCGAGGCCGACCGAAGCCTGCAGGCTGTCGTCGCCAGCCTCCTGAACGGCGGTCGCGGCGCCCTCGGCGTCCCACTCGCCCCAGGCGTCACCGGTGGCCAGCAGGCCAAGCGGCGTGGCAACGACAAGCACGGCGACCAGAATGAGCGTGGGAACCAGCGAGGTCTTCTTGGCAGCAGCGCCCTCGGCGTCCAGCAGGCCGTCGGAAGCCTCGGGGCCGACGATAACGCTCGGCGCCGTCTTCTTAATGAAACCGTAGATGGCGGCCGTCGCCACGCCCTCAATGACACCGGCGACCAGCATATGCGGGATCAACATGGCCGGAATAGCCACAGACAACGGGAAGGGGCAGTACAGCGGAGCGCCCGAAGCATTCATGAAGAGCATCGGCTGAATACCAAACTCGATTGCCGCGCACAGGGCCGCCAGGCACAGCCCGACCCAGCCGCTTACGATGGCCGAAATTGAGGTACCCCAGCTCTTGTCGTGCAAACGGCTGTTGAGCGCACGGAACACGATGGCCGCGGCAAACGGCAGCACGAAGGCCATGTTAAAGCAGTTGGCGCCAAAGGACAGGATGCCGCCGTCGCCAAACAGCAGCGCCTGCAGCGCCAGCGCGACCGAGACAGCAATGGCCGCGGCCTCCGGGCCCAGCAGCAGCGCGATGAGCGCGCCGCCGACGGCGTGACCCGTGGTGCCGCCGGGCAGCGGGACGTTGAACATCATGAGCAAAAAGGAGAACGCGGCGCAGATGCCCAGAAAAGCCATGTGCTCGCGATCGAGCGTGGCGCGCACCCTTTTGATGCAATGGACCCAAACGGGCACCATTGCCACCGCCATGACGGCATCGGTCTGCGGGGACAGATAATTATCTGGAATGTGCATGTACGCCTCCCGGTTATCGGCGCACGAAATTGCAACGCCGCTTAAATCACCTTGTCAGTGTTACGCATTGTCAGATTCGTAACACGCCGCGGGCTATCATAGCAAAACGACGCACTGCCGACAAAGCAGCACGCCGTTATGTAATGCGCGTGTCATATATGAAGGCTCAACGGTGCCTCATACCGAGCATAGCGGTCACGTAGGACTCGACGGCAGCCACCGCCGACCCATACCCCAGCGCAAGCCCTATCCGCGGACCTCGCCGTTTACGCCCTTGCATACCTTGGTGACGATCTTCTGGTGCGCCTTCTCGACCTCTTCGCTGGTGAGCGTGTGGTCGTCGGAGCGATAAGTAAGCGCAAAGGCCATGGACTTCTTGCCCGCTCCGATGCGGATGGGATCGCGGTAGACGTCGAACAGGCGCACGCCCTCGAGCAGCTTGCCGCCGGCGCTGGTAATGCGGCGCTCAAGATCCTCGCAGGTCACAGCATTGTCGACCACGATAGCAAGGTCGTGCTCAACAGCCGGGTACTGCGAGAACTCGCGGTAGTTCTCCTGGTTGCGGGCGCCCTTGATCAGCTTGTCCAGATCGAGCTCAAAGGCAACGACAACCTCATCGATGCCCATCGCCTCGCGCGCCTCGGGGTGGATCTCGCCAACCCAGCCCAGCACGGTACCGCCCGAGAGCACCTCGGCAGCACGACCCGGCTGCAGGAAGGCATAGCTCTCGCCCTCGACGGGACGGAAGCGAACCTTCTCAATGCGCAGCTGGGCGAGCAGCTCCTCGACGATGCCCTTGCCAAAGAAGAAACGCAGCTTGCGGTACTTCATGTTCCAAGACTGCTCGCTCCACTGACCCGAGAGCACGCCCGCGACGGACTTGGTCTCCTTGGGCAGGCTGGCATTCTCGCGACCGTGGAACAGACTGCCGACCTCGTACAGGTGCACGTTGGGCGTGCCGTGGGCCTCGTTATAGGCAACGGACTGCAGTAAGCCCGGCAGCAACGAGCGGCGCATCTCGGTCTGCTCGGCGACCAACGGGTTCATGAGCACCACGGGGCAGCCGCGGCCTTCGGTGGACATGCCGATCTTCTCCAGGTCGCCCGGGGCGGCAAAGCCAAAAGTCGTGGTCTCGTTGAGGCCGCAGGCGCGCAGGATCTCGCCGACCTTGCGGGTAAGCTTCTGCTCGCGCGTCAGACCGCCGATATGGTTCTTGGCAGCCGGAATGGTCGCCGTGACGCGACCCATGCCCCATAGGCGCAGGACCTCCTCGATCAGATCGATCTCGCGCGGCAGGTCGGGACGGAAGCTCGGCGGCGTGACCATAAAGTCCTCACCGTCGCGCTCGACGGTGCAGCCCAGGCGGGTAAGCGAGCGCTCGATAAAGTCGGGCTCGATGTCGGCGCCGCAGATGGCGTGCACGCGGGCCAGGCGCAGCTTAATGCTGTCGATGGTCTTGGGCGCGGGGAACACGTCCACATAGCCGGGGGCGACCTCGCCGCCGGCGATCTCCTCGATGAGCGCGCACGTCACATTGGCGACGTCCACGCAGCCGGTCTCGTCGACCTGGCGCTCAAAGCGAATGGAGGCGTCGGAGATCAGCGACAGATCGCGGCTGGTGTGCGAGGTGCGACCGGCGTTGAAGCAGGCGCTCTCAACCATCACGTCGACGGTGTCGTCCTCGATCTCGGAATCCATGCCGCCCATAACGCCGGCCAGCGCCACGGGGCGCTCGCCGTCGGTGATGAGGCCCATGCCGGCGTCGAGCACGCGCTCTTCGCCATCGAGCGTCGTGAATTTCTCATCCTGCTGGGCGGCGCGAACCACCACGCGACGGTGGCCATCGCGCTCGGCAAAGGTGTCCAGGTCAAAGGCGTGCAGCGGCTGACCGGTGAGCATCATCACGTAGTTGGTGATGTCGACGATGTTGTTGTGCGGACGCACGCCCAGGGCGTTAAGGCGCTTGACCATCCAGTCGGGCGACGGGCCGACCTTCACGTTGCGCACGATGCGGGCGACATAGCGGTCGCACAGGCCCTCGTCGGCAATCTCGACGGAAAGCTCGTCGTCGGTCGCGCGGCCAGTCTCCGCCTTGATGGCGGGCAGCTCCACGTGGAAATCGCGGTCGAAAATGGCACCGGTCTCGCGGGCCATGCCGATCATGGACAGGCAATCGGGACGGTTGGGCGTGATCTCGCAGTCGAGCACAGTATCACTCGAGCCCACGTACTCGGCAAACGGCATACCGCAGGGCGTGTCCTCGGGCAGAATCATGATGCCGGAGTGGTCGCCGCCCAGGCCGAGCTCGCGCGCAGAGCAGTTCATGCCCATGGACACGACGCCGCGAAGCTTGCTCTTCTTGATCTTGACGTCGCCGGGCAGGACAGCGCCAATCATGGCCGTGACGATGTGGTCGCCGGCCTCGAAATTCTGCGCGCCGCAGACGATCTGCAGCGGGGCGGGGTTGCCTTCGGCGTCGAGATTCTTGTCGCCCACGTCGACCGAGCACACATACATGTGGTCGCTATCGGGGTGCGGGGTCTTGGTGAGCACCTTGGCAGTCACCACGTGGTCGAAGGACTCGCCCACGGTGTCGATTGCCTCGACCTCGGTGCCGGTACGGATATATTCGTCCGAAAGGGTCTTGGGATCCTCCGGAATATCAATCATGGTCTTGAGCCAGTCGTAAGAAACACGCATCTAACTGGTCTCCTTTCATAAATGCGGCTTTGAGCCGGAAACTGCAACTAAGAAGAAAGCGTTCTAGAACTGGTTCAAGAACCTCATGTCACCAGTCATCAACGTGCGCAGGTCGGGCAGGTCGTAGCGCAGTGCCGCGACGCGCTCGGCGCCAATACCGAAGGCGAAGCCGGTGTACTTCTCGGGGTCGATGCCGCAGTTGATAAGGACGTTGGGGTCGACCATGCCGCAGCCCAGGATCTCGATCCAGCCGCTGTGCTTGCAGAAGTTGCAGCCCTTGCCGCCGCACACGTGGCAGCTCACGTCCACCTCGCAGGAAGGCTCGGTGAAGGGGAAGAAGTGCGGGCGGTAGCGCGTCTTGCGATCCTCGCCAAACATGCACTTTACAAAGTAGTCGAGCGTGCCCTTAAGATCGCCAAAGGTGATGCCCTCGTCGACGACCAGGCCCTCGATCTGGTTGAACTGCGGCAGGTGGCAGGCGTCGGCCGTGTCGGGACGGTAGACGGTGCCCGGGCAGATCATGTAGATGGGCGGCTTTTGCGACTCCATGGTGTGGATCTGCACGCCCGAGGTCTGGGTGCGCAGCAGCACGTCGGACTCGCCATGGGCGTGTGCCTCGGGGTGCGCGACGCTGCCGGGGTTGTTGTCGACCACGTAGAAGGTATCGCGGGCCGAGCGGCTCGGGTGATCCATGGGAGCATTGAGCGCAGTGAAGTTGTAGTAGGAGGTGTCGACCATGGGGCCGGACTCGACGGTGTAGCCGATGCCGCAGAAGATGTCCTCGGCCTCCTCGATGATCTGCTTGATCAGGTGCTGGTGACCGATCTGCGGACGAATGCCCGGCAGCGTGATGTCGACGGCCTCGTGCTCGAGTGCGTGCTTGAGGGCGGCGGCCTTCATCTCGGTGGTGCGCTCGTCAAGCATGCCCTCGATCAGCTGGCGCATCTCGTTGGCGCGCTTGCCCATCATGGGACGATCCTCGGGGGCGAGCTTGCCCATCATGCGCATCAGGCCGGTGATGCGGCCCTTGCGGCCGAGCAGCTCAACGCGCGCAGCCTCGAGCTTGGCGGCGTCGTCGGCGCCTGCGACGAGCTCCTTGGCCTCTTCTTCGAGTTTGACCAGATCATCAATCAGACTCATGTCTTCCCTTTCGTCTCTCGCGCTCCTCGCTTGCCGAGGCGGCTGCCGCCGTCTGACGTTGCGAAAACGCGGCCCGGTTCGGTAACAAAAAACCGCCCTCGGGCATGTGCATTGCCCAAGGACGGTTGAATTCCGCGGTACCACCTTGTTTGACCCGACGGATGTCTGGCCCGTCGCGCCCACTCTTTGCCCCTTGTCGCGAGGCTCACGGCTTCCCTACTGGGGACATCGCCGCCACTGGCCGCGCGCCCGTTGAGGTTGCTGCTCGGGAGTGAACGCTTGGCCCTTGCCACCGCAGGAAGGCTTGCAGCCCATGACCTTCCCTCTCTTGCCGGCGACGCGGCGGGCAAAACCCTCTCCGTCAACGCATTGGGCTATAGGATAGCACATTGTGTGGGCGCATCGCCGCGTTCCATTTTGTTCGTGCTGGGTACAAGGCAAGTAGCTGTGCAAACTGGCCGTGCGCCTATCCGTGGTGCTCGGCTCGCGAGATCAAGGATATGGTATGGGAAAGAAACTCGATAAGAAAGCCAAGCCCGCAGCGGGCACGACGCCCAAAGGCATGAAGGTCGATAAGGCCGTCAAAAAATTCCGCAAGCTCGAGGGCAAGCTGTGGACCCGCGAGTACCTGCTCAAGATTGCCGAGTTTGACGGCGCGACCATTGCTCCCGCCAACGGTGCCGCCGCCCGTGCCGACGCCATGGGCACCCTTGCCAGCGAGCACCATAAGCTCCTGACCAGCGAAAAGTCTGTCGAACTCGTGCGCTCGCTGGCACGCGAGACCGTCGCCGGCGGCAAGATCGACGACCCGCAGCTGCTCGACGAGATCCGCGTGCTCGGCCGCGACCAGCGCGAAGCGAGCGTCATTCCCACCGAGGAGGCCGAGGCCTGGACCAGGCTCACCTGCGAGGCCGACGCCGTGTGGCACAAGGCCAAGACGGCCAATGACTGGGCGAGCTTTGAGCCCTATGTAGATAGAATCGTCGCCCAGCTTAAGCATCAGGCCGAGCTCATGGACCCAAAGCGCGACCCGTACGATGTTTGGCTCGACCAGTACGAACGCGGCCTTTCCGCCAGGAGCTTCGATGCGTTTTGCGATGAGGTCAAGGCGACGGTCGTGCCGCTCGTGCACGCCATCGGCGAGCGCGGCCAGCAGCCCGATGCCGACTTTTTGCACGCCCGCGTGCCCGAGGCCGCCCAGCGCGCCATGAGCTTCGACCTTATGAAGCTCGTCGGCCTGGACCTGGACGACACCACGCTTGCCTTTACCGAGCACCCGTTTAGCGAGGGCTTCTCGGTGGGCGACGCGCGCATCGCGACACACATCTACGAGGACGATTGCATCTCCAACGTCTACAGCATCATCCACGAGGCGGGGCACACCATGTACGAGCTGGGCGTCAATCCCGCCTATGCGCGCACCTGCCTGGAGGGCGGCACCTCCATGGGCATCCACGAGAGCCAGAGCCGCTTCTTTGAGAACACCGTGGGCCGCAGCCGTGCCTTTATGGGACCGCTGCTCGAGGTGCTGCGCCGCCACGCACCCGAGGTCTACGGCGACGTCGACGAGGACACGCTCTACCGCGCCGTGAACATCGCGCAGCCGTCGTTGATCCGCACCGAGGCTGACGAGCTCACCTACCCGCTGCATATTATGGTGCGCTACCAGATCGAGCGCATGCTGTTTGCCGGCGAGGCCACAGCCAAGGATATCCCCGCGCTTTGGAATCGCTTTATGAACGAGTACCTGGGCATCCCCGTTCCCGACGACACGCGTGGTTGCCTGCAGGATACGCACTGGAGCGGCGGCTCGTTTGGTTACTTCCCCACCTATGCGCTAGGCAGCGCCTACGACGCCATGTTCGTGCCGGCCATGTGCCGCGACGGCGTCGACCTTACCGGCGCCTGCGCGAGCGGCGACCTTGCGCCCGTTCGCGCCTGGCTGGGCGAGCGCATTTGGCAGTGGGGCCGCGCCAAGGACGCGCCGGAGCTCATCAAGGGCGCCTGTGGCATGGCGTTCGATGCCCGCTACTACTGCAGCTACCTGCAGGACAAGTTCACCACGCTGTACCAGCTGTAAAGCTCAGGCAATACGCCAACGCAAGGGGGGCGCCACGGGATTGATCCTGCGGCGCCCCCCTGCACCTAGTCGTTGGGGAGTCGTGGCCAAAAAAGGCAAATATGAGTACTGTTGCCGATTTTATTGCATTTATTTCAGGTAAAAATAGGCCCTCAAATGGGAATTGGTCTCATTTGAGGGCCTATTTATTGGATACATGTAGAAAATCGTTGGCCTACAGGCTATTTGGGAGTCGCTAAGATGCCCTTTGGAGGCAGAAATTGCTGCTACCAAATTAGTGACGGTACTCATATTTGCCACTTTTTGGCCACAACCTATTAGTGACCCCCTGCCAAACAGCCCCGAAGGCCCCTACAGGGCTTCCAGCGCGTTGGCGATGCGCTTCATGGCGGCGTCGGCGGCGGCTTGGTCGGGGGCTTCGGCCAGCACGCGGATAACCGACTCGGTTCCGCTCTTGCGCACGAGCACGCGGCCCTCGCCCGCCAGCGCGGCCTCGGCCTCGGCGATCGCATTCTGCACGCCCGTGTTCTCGAGCGCGACGTCCTTGTCGGCCACGCGCACGGCAACCTGCGCTTGCGGCAGCAGCTTGCACGGAGCCGTGAGCTGCGAGAGTGTCTCGCGCTCGGCGCGAATCACTTCCATCACGCGCAGCGAGGTCATAATGCCGTCGCCCGTGCGCTCGATATCGCCAAAGATCGTATGACCCGTTTGCTCGCCGCCCAAGCTGTAACCGCTCTCGCGCATCTTGGCATACACGTGACGGTCGCCCACGCCACTGGTCACGGCGCTCAGACCGGCAAGCTCCAGCGACTTGACCAGGCCAAAGTTGCTGGCAATCGTCGGCACCACGGTACCGCCCGAAAGGCGACCGTGCTTGTTCAGATACACGCCGCACACGTACAGGATCTGGTCGCCGTCTACCACGCGACCGCGCTCATCCACGGCCAGGCAGCGGTCGGCATCGCCATCGTAGGCAAAACCCACGTCCAGGCCCTGCTCCACCACATGGCGCTGCAGGCGCTCCATATGCGTGGAGCCGCAGTCGACGTTGATGTTAAAGCCATCGGGCGCGGCGTTGATCACGCGCACGTCGGCACCGAGCGCGTCAAACACCGGCTTGGCCACCGAAGAAGCCGAGCCGTTGGCGCAGTCGATACCGATTTTGACGCCCTGCAGCGAAAAGTTCGCACTTGCAATGAGCGAAGCAATGTAGCGGTTGCGGCCCTGCATGTAGTCCACCGTAGCACCGATGTGGTTGCCCGTGGCCAGCGGAACTTCGCTCTTGCCATCGATGTAGTCCTCGATGAGCTCCAGCACGTCCTCGTCCATCTTAAAGCCGTCGCTGTTAACGAGCTTAATGCCGTTATCGCAAAACGGGTTGTGGCTCGCGCTGATCATGATGCCGCAATCGAAGCAGCCTTCCACAGTCTGATGCGCTACGCCCGGCGTGGGGATCACGTGCAGCATATAGGCGTCCGCACCGCTCGCGACCAGGCCGCTCACCAGCGCCGCCTCAAACATATAACTCGAGCGACGCGTGTCCTTGCCCACGATCACGCGTGCCTTGCGCTCGCGGTTGGAGCCGTAATACCAGCCCACAAAACGGCCAATCTTATAAGCGTGCTCTACCGTCAGCCCAACGTTGGCCTCACCGCGAAAGCCGTCGGTGCCAAAGTACTTCATGCGCTCTCCTTACAAAATAGGGGCGAACAGATTGCCTGTCCGCCCCAAAATGGTACTCGATTATCCGCGCTACCAGAAAAACCCTACGCCGACGCGCTGTCGCGAGCCGCCTGGCATGTAGGAGTCTGACGCAGCGTAAGCGGCTTGTCCCCCGCCTCGGCCGACGTGGTCAGCGTATACGCGATCGTCGTCGTCTCGCCAGCATGCAGGTCAACGGTGCCCGAATAGAAGGGGATTCCATGCCACGTGGCGGCGCCAAGACCAAACTGGGTGCCCTCGACGGTCAGATCAGTAATGTTGCCGCCCGTCGGGGCAAACAACGAGACATTCAGACGCTCGTCGTCACGCGCGGCATCGGGTGCGCTCGCCGCAACGTAGTCGGGCAGCCTGCCAGCCTCCTCCTGCGTCATGATGTTCGTCAGGGTAACGGTGATGCGATAGGAGCACGTGCCGTCACCGTTCTTGATGCCCTGGCCAATCTGCGTATCGGCGTTCAGGTACCAGTCGAGCTTGGAGAAGCTCAGGTTGTTAAAGTAAACGCCGGCAACAGGATCGGCACTCGGGTCATCCGGATCGGGCAGCGAAGCGTCAATGCCCGTCTCTTTGATGGCATTCTGCTCATCATCGTTTCTCATCCACGCGATCAGACGGCCCTCTTCGGCACCGCGCTCAACGGCGCTGACAAGCTTCGTAACATCGACATCGCCGATACCGCCAAGGATCTTGTCGAAGGCAGCGCTGGCGACGGATGCAAAGATGCCGTCCGACTCCTCGACCGGATAGTTCCAGTACACATCGTGCATGAGGACCTTTGCGGCGTTGGTGCCGTCGACAACCGTTCCGTCGGGCAGCGAGACATTACCGACCAGGCCCAGCAGATACTGCAGGAACACCGGGTCGATACCGATGACGCCATCAACGTCCTGTCCATACTGGGACTTCCACAGCGCGGCGACACGCTGCGAGTTGCGGGGCCAATCAGGCGAATAGGTATTGCCCGAGTTGTACAGGTTGCTGTGGTTGCCGAACAGCGCCTCATCCTCTTCGTCGACGCTCTCGACTGCCTCATCCTCACTGAGTCCAATGCGGGGAACAAACTCGCCAATCGACATCTGGCCGTCGGTGACCGAAATCAGGCCCTGCGAACCGCCAAAGCCGCCGCAGGCACGAATCTCGACGTTGTTCATGGCGTACATAAGATAGTTGCGCGTCTGGCCGTTGGCGCCGAGCATCTGGGGAAGGACGGGGGCGACCTTCTCCGCCGCGTCAACCGCGCCGTTGAGGGTGACAAAGCCGTCCTTGGCCTTATCGACCAGCTCGGTCACCTGGGAAATATGAGTATCGCCAATGCCCTGGACCTTCTCGTTGGCGCTCTTGAACACCTTCGAGCTGCTGGAAAGCGAATCGGCGACCGCCTGCAGCGCAGACACGTTAATCATGCCGTCCTGGAACAGCTTGCCGGGCGTAGCCTGCGAAAGGTTATCGGCCATGGGAACCAGCGCGTTGCTCGAGACATCGGACAGGGCATCAATCATGGTGCGGGCTGCGTTGATGTCACTGCCATACACCGGGATAAACGAAGCCGCCGTCCACAGCGGGCTCGAGGTCTCCGCCTTCATGCTGTTGCAGAGCTCATCGATCTTCTTCGCGTCGTCAGGCAGCGTCGAAAAATCGCCCGACGTGACCTTGTCCTTAAGGCCACCGACGATCTCGACAGCCTCCTTCGCTTCACTCTTTACGGTCTTTGCCGAGTTAAGCAGCATAAAGCCGCTTGCGCCAAACGCAACGAGAAGCACCGCGACCACAGCGGCAATAATGGCGCCGGTGTGACGCTTTTTGCGCTCGCCCTTGCGATGGCGATGACGGACCAGACCGTCAGAGGTCGAACTCGACGAAGCGTCGCTACCGTAGTTCAAGCCAAAATCGTAATAATCTTCCTTGGAACCCGAACCCGCAAACTCGGCACCGCTATCATCCAGGCGGGCGAACGTACCAGTCTCGGAGGCGCCGGTGTAAATCGTGCCAAGGTTACCCGTAAGCCCCGCGCCACCGGCAGAGGGAGTATTGTTGGCGGCCTTGCCGGCATTAACGTTGCCGGCGCCATTCGCGGCGTTGGCAGCACCTGCGTTGTTCGCAGGCACCGAAGGAGCCCCGCTCGGCTGCGACGTGGAGGTTGCACCGCCCGCAAAGACATTCCCTTTTGCACGGCCGGTCTTTTTTGCCTTTTGAGACTGCTCGTACAGAGCGGTAAACATCGCCGTCTCGCCCGGGGACACGCGCTTACCGGAACCGCCCTGTCCAGCGCCGCCCGGCATGCCGGCCTTACCAGCCCCGTTCGGACGCGGCGGAACTGCAGGACGGCCGCTATCGCTGCCCTTAAAGTGATTACCAGCCATAAAGAAATCCTCGCAATTGAGTCGCAATGAAAAAGTCCATAACGTTACTAGTTTATGGCATTTTGAGCATCGACAGCTAAACTCCAGACACGGACATCAATTGGCGAAAATGCGGCACAACACCTTTTCTGTCTTGGCGGCGGCGTCAACTACACCGTGAGGAACATCATCACGATGATCATGGCAAAGCCGATAAGATCGGTCGGCAAAAACACCGTGCCCAGCATAACGGCGCTGGTAATGGTTGCCGAGACCGGCTCCACAGTTCCGATCAAGCTCGCACGCACCGAGCCGATGTCCTTGACGCCCTGCATATAGAGCATGTACGCCAAAAACGAGCCCACGACCACAAACACCGCGAGCGCCTCGACGCCGGCGGCATCGAGCGCCGGCATATGGGCCCAAGGCTGCACGATAGTGCAGGTGACGATACCAGCCGTGAGCATGGCTGAGCCCGTAACGATGGGGCTGCCGTATTCTGGCAGAATTTTGGCGGGAATCACCGCCACGCAGGTGGCGCTCACCGCGCACATAAGACCCGCCACCAGACCGAGCGGCGAGATGCTCAGGCTCGTGGGGTCGCCGCCGGTGGCGATCAAAAACGTGCCGCCAAGGGCCAGGCCAATACCGATAACCTCGCGCATGCGCGGTTTGCGGCGATCGGTGATGCAGGTATATCCCATGATGATGACCAGCTGCAGGCACTGAAGCACCGTCGCGGTTCCGGCGTTGGTCAGGCGCACGGCCGAAAGATAGCAAAACTGGTTGAACAGCAGGCCAAAGGCGGTAAAGAGCAACAGCTGCTTGCGGTCGGTCGACGTCGTCCAAAGCTTAACCAGGCGCGCACGGTCGCGCGCGACGACCACGACCATAAAGAGCAGGCCGGCGAGAATCTGCCGTATGCTCATAAGCCACAGCGTATCGACATGGTAGGTATCGAACAAAAAACTCGCGCTGGTGCCCGAGAAGCCCCAAAACGAGCCGCCCACGAGCGTAGCCAACATGCCCACGATCATCTTGCGCGTCTGGGCATCGTTGAGGCGGTCGCGCCATGCACGGCGGGTGCTGCGGCTGAGCTCATCGGTGCCCTCGGGCACATCAATGTTCGATATATCGGTCATCGGCACCGAAGCCTCTGCGCCTTCGACCTGCTCGACACACTCTTTGCTCATTCCACTCCCCCGAAACAGCCTGGAAACAATTCGGCTTACCTTACCACGGTGAAGACACCAGCTGGAGGCTTGTCCGCTTATCGGTAGGACAATTCCGCAGGCGTCTTTCCATAGCTCGATACCGCAATGGCTTTGCATTGGTCGACAGCCAAATCGCGGCAGCAGACTCTTTTGAAATGGATATGACAAAGCCCCCGAGTTCCACAATGTAAGCGATTTTTAAAAATGTTCTTGCCACCGAGTTCAGGCTCCGTTATATTATCCCTTGCGCACTTGCGCACCCTTGATCGGGCGTTTAGCTCAGGGGGAGAGCGCTTCCCTGACACGGAAGAGGTCAGAAGTTCAAATCTTCTAACGCCCACCAAATGTTCGCAGCTCAGAGGCTATGTCTCTGGGCTGTTTTATTTTATGTCGCCAAATCGCTGGCAGCTCCAACCGTCATCGCAACGTAACATCAATTCACCTGACGAATGGTAGCCAAACAAATTCAATACCCCAACAGCAACAATAGCCAGGCAGAAAACTGCGCCGCAAGCTGCTCCAACCGCTCAATAGCCACCGAGGCCGAGACCAACGCGTCTCGAACCCATCCGAGCCGCAGCTTCTCGGCAAAACGCCACAACGTCCACACCCTGCGGTATCCTTGAGCCACTTACACCTGCAGCACCAAGGAGCCACCATGCGCACCGAGCTCGATGTTCCCTTTTCGCACAAAGAAGAAGCCAAGGCGTTGGGCGCCAAATGGGACCGGACCAAGAAGATCTGGTATGTACCCAGCGGCGTCAACCCCGAGCCCTTTGCCGAGTGGCTGCCCGGTGTTGACCGATCCGACCCCTCAGCGCCGTATATATATCTTGTACTGGGCAAGCGCGAGTGCTGGAAGTGTCACAAAGAGACCTCGGTCGCGGCCTTCGGCATTCCCTATCGAACCGATAACGACGAGAGCATCGCCATCGCGCACGCACCCAACGAAGCCGGGTACATTGCCATCGACACGGCCAACGCCAACGCACTCGCCATCGTGCCCGCTCTTGGCTGCGTACCGGGCGAGATCCGCGACTACCTTCATAAGCGCTGCGGCTACAAGCCCGTAGGCGCGCGAGCCTCCAAAGCCCCGTCGCTCGGCAACACGTGCACCAGTTGCGACGCGCTGCAAGGCAGCCGCTATCTGTTCGAGGAGCCCTCGTCCCCGTTTGCCCTCACTGCCATCAACAAGCTGCCGGCACTGGAGTTTATACGCGTCGAAGTTGCCGGCGTCTTTGGCATCCCGGCCACGCGCACCGACTTTGACCAGGCGCTCTTTACCTGGGCACGCGACCATCACGCCGAGTTCCACAAGCAGCTCGGTGAGGGGATTTATTTGTAGGGACGGAGAGGCCTTCACAGTCAGCTCCTCCGCATCACCTACCCCTCGTCGCCGGCGTCGTACACGATATCGAGGCCACAAACGGGGCATTTCTCCGGATACACCGGCATATGAACGCCTGTCTGTTTTCTCACTTCGTCGCTGAACCTGTCGCGCGCATCGATGAACCGAATGTCGAGACACGGTATTTGCGAGCCGCAGCAAGGGCAGGTGACGACAAACGACCCGCAATCAACCTCTACGCTCGGAAACATATTGTTGTCTATAAGGGCACACGGCAGTTTTCCGTACTTCCCCATCGCAATATCGCCTCGCCAGCTCATACACGCTCCCCTCTCGCTATACAAATCAGGAAGAGCATGCACCAGCAGGTGGGCGCGATATTGCATCGCCACGCGATCCGATCAAACAACACGATCGTCAAAGAATGCCAAAGCCAAATACGCTAATACGGCAGAAGCCCCGCCTTTTCACGCTTCTTTTCCGAGCGATCGAACTCAATGCGATGGGCCTCAAGAAACACCGTATTGGGTCGCCACTGACGCTCATTCGGCTGCCTTAGCGTCGCACCCGCAAAGGAAACGTAGTCGGTCTTATCCAGCAGGTACGATCCGCACAGCCGATATTCGCCGCAAACAGGCTCAAACGAAATCAGGTGAGCATCAAATAGGGAATGAAGATCGCGCCGAAGCAGAATGCCGTTGCTGGCAACCTGCGATTTGGGTCCCGAGTAATTCTCGATATGTGCAGCTTCCAGAGCTTCGCTGACGCCGCAGTCCGACACCGCGCAACGGCCATCATAGGCGGCAACGAGCTGCTTGCGGAACCATTGCTGCCCCAATCGCTCGCGCCTTAACGCATAGCGGACCTTTTCGTCGTCGGTCGTACCCTGTCCGGCAAACTCTATATCGACGGGCATGTGCTTCAGATAACTCATGTCGGGCGCAAAACGAGGGTCCGGTCCGCCTTTATGAACAGGACCGTGCAGAACAAACCATCCGTTTTCGGGCTCGAACCGTTCAACAAACGCAAGGCCGAGCACCTTGTAGCCCACCTCGGTTGCAAATATGACTCCGACTGGAACGCCACATTCCATGCAGTTGAGCATTTTACGGTTGTAATTCTGGTCTCGAAAACCAACGGTACCCGGCGCTTGAACCGAGTACTTAATGACCCACGTACCATCGTCCAAATAGAGCGGAGGCACATCGGTATAGAAGCTCTTTTTAGAGTTATGGACCGAAAGCGCAAAGATCTTATTGGGATCTTGCTTCACCCGATCCTGGCCCGGCCAGAAGATCCCTGAATCCCGCGTTACGGGAAAGAAGTCCGAGCCAATTCTCAAACGACACTGATACTGAGGGCTATCTTCCTTGGTGTGGTGCGGAAGGCTGGTCCAAACGCCGCCGCGCTGTTCCTCACCCAGAAACCACTCCCATGCCTCAACGTATTCGGAAGGCACGAGACTGCAGGCGCGGTCATAGCTTGGTCCATCCATCAACGGAACAGCAAGGTCAATGTCGTTCATCGCCAGCACCTACAACCATACGAACGCGAATCATGCCCCTCAATAATATGGCCGAGAGTCAATTATTACGAGGTCTCATTCCGCGATCGGCACGTCGTTGATGCTCTCGGTTTGCCGCTGGCGCGCTTGTACCCCGCTGTCCCACTTCCCTGTATACTGATGTAGCACGTGTTTCATCCGGGCTTGTTGGACCGGGTCGTTCATGGGAGGGCCTTATAGCTGCTTCGAATCCGCCTAAGGGGAGCGTTTCTTCTTCGTCCATCAAGCCGGTTACACGCAAGGCCGTGCGCTGCCAGCGCGAGGTCGCCTGGCTTGTCACGCAGGCAGCAGGCAGACTCGTGGCGAGCACGGAGGACGTCAATGCTCCCACACCGAGCTTTGTGCTGGCAGCGGCGCTGGATCGAGTACGCCAGCTGGAACTCGTCGCACAAGAAGACGGCAGCCATCTTGGCTACCAGGACGCTATGGCGCCCGACCTGTTGACCTTTTGTCGCATGACCAAATTGCCCGCCGCGCCCAATGCGCTTTCGGACGCAGGCTACATGTTTACGCTTTCGGGCGCGGACCTTATCCGCGACATCTATACATACTGCAGCGAGCTCGCCGAGCGCCATGTCTTTGACGCAGCTGAAGTCAAACCGGGATATGTCATCAAGCTGGTTCTTAGGCTGTTCTTGATGGACGGGTTCGCGGCCATGCCGGCGTAAGCCGAGTCTTTAGCATCACCGTCAACTGGGCAACAACCGCTTAACCTTAGTGGGCGCCAATCGAGAGTCGATTATTGGGTCGCCTCGTCCGCTAACGCATTTATTCCACGCGCTCCAACAGTCGATACTTGCGGTTGCGGCTCGTCGCCGGCGCCGTGGGCTCAAGCTCGCCTTGAGCAATGAGCGCGTTGACGCGCGACCTAACCTGGGAAATTGTGAGCCCCGTGCGCTCTGCCAGCTCACGCGTCCCCAGCTCGCCGTAATGTTTGAGTGCCGTCACAATTAAGCCCCCGCCATGATCGACCGGCTCGATCTTTGAACGGTAAAGTACGACCTTGAACCGATCGAACCCCGGGCAGAACAGGGGCTCGGCCAGACCATGCGCGCGCATGGCATCGATCATCATCGGGATGCCCGAGCCATTGCCCTCAGCCGGCGAACCTGCGCCATCCGGCAGCGGGACAATCGACATGAGTTTCACGAGCGTCGCGTTACGGCATCGGGAGCTGCCGTCAAACAAGTTCACGCGAGTCTTTCCCCCGTATAGGCCGCCGGGGTTCGTCACCTCGATACGGTCATCAAAGACGTCAACAGCGATCGACTGCCCACAGAACCGATCTCCGTATTCTCGGTGGATTACGGCGTTGGCGATTGCCTCGCGCAGGACTTCCTCGGGAATCTCCAGCGAGTCGACACGCGAGACGCCTTGGATCGTCGAGGTTCGCCGCAAATTCTTGGCGATTGCCGCGACGGCATCCGAGATCATTTCGCCCAACGTTCCCTCGCAGATCGTACGGTCCATGAACCTCAACGACCCCGCCGCGCCCTTCTGCGTTCCGGCATAGACCGCCACATCGATAAAGAGCTTGGGATAGAACTGCTGAGGATAGGCACCCGCGGCCAGGAGTCCGGCCTTAGTGACATTGCCCTGGGAGTCGAGGAAATTCAGGCGCTCCAGCTTCGTTTTCTTGTCCGGCGCGCCGCGCATCGCACGAGGTGTCAGTGAGAAAGCACGCTCTATCGTGCGGTCGACCAGGGCCTCGTCAAGATCGCCTGCGACCGCGCCGGGCACTGCATCGCGATCACTGGGGCTCGTCCGCTCATACGATGACAAGGACAGGACCTCGGTCGACGAGAGCGGAACATCTTTATCATCGATGCGTTTGTAGCTGCCGCCTTGAGCGCCCCGCTCTATGACATAACAAGGCTTGCTCGACGGGTCGAGCTCCTCAATCGTGATGACCAGAACCACGGCGCCTCGAAGCTCCACGCGCTCAATAGTGTATTTGGGCGGATTGGCCAGTTTTCCGCGACCGCCGGCATCACCCATGCCTGCGACAAATTGGTTGAGCACCTCCTCGGTCTCAAAGTTCTCAACCGGGACAAAGCCCACGCGCTCGCTCACGCCGAGCACGATAATTCCGCCAGCGGTATTCGCGAATGCGCTAACCGTTTCCCATACGTCGCGAGAAAGCGTCGTGGCGCTCTCTTTCACTTCGACGCTAAGGTCATCCGAGCCCATGCGCTTTAATGACTCGAGCAGACCGGCCAGCTCGTTTTCGTTCATCTGCACGTCCCTTCGCTCGGTCCTGCGGAGAATGCCGCAGACGGATTTCCCTCGTCGCTCAGTTATCTCTCGTAATTATCTCTCATCTTTCTGCTATCTCTCATATTAGAGATAAGTGAGAGATGAAAGAAAAGATGTCTGCCATCTGTTTCATTTAAACATGTTTTTGCTGGTAGAACAATCAATATTGAGACAATACCATGATTGCTTGTCTCTTTGCTGCTCAGTTATCTCTCGTATTTATCTCTCGTCTTTCAGTTATCTCTCGTATTAGTGACGAATGAGAGATGAGAGATACGTGAGTGATGGACGAGCGTGGTTTTTTGAACGGTCGGAAAATCCCTCAAACAAAAAACGGGGCCGGCCTTACGCCGAACCCCGTTTTCAAACGGACAGTTAGTTATCCAACGCGCGAGCATAGCAGTCAACTTTACGCCGCCGCGAACACTCCCAAGCCCGTTCCGATGATGCAGATCGCGAAGATGCCAATAATAATCCAAATGGTCTTGGCACCCTTTTTGTACAGGGCAACGCAAGCGAACGTTGCCAGCAAAGGCAGCAGACCGGGGAAGATCGAATCGAACAGATCCTGCAGGACAATCTCCGAACCACCCACGTCAAAGGTCAAAGCAGTGGAAAGTGAGACCTGTGCCGCGATCATGGCGCCGATAACGGTCATTCCGAGGACACCGGCAGCATGCGTCATGCGAGACATAAGGTTGTTCTCTTCGGACTGCTGCAGGAACTTGGTTCCCAGGTCGTATCCCAGATGGGCGGCGACGATACGCGTTGCAAAGTTAATCACGGAGTAGATGAGCGCGTACACGATGGGGCCGAGCGGGTTGCCCGTCGACGCGATGCCAATACCAATGCCGGCGGCGACCACGCGGAACGTACCCCAGTAGAACGAATCGCCGATGCCGGAAAGCGGTCCCATGAGGCCGACCTTCATGGCGTTAATCGAGGACGTGTCGAAGTTCTTATCGGCAGCCGCCTGCTCTTCCATCGAAACCGTTAGGCCGGCTACAAACGGAAGCACATGAGGCGTGATGTTAAAGAACTCGGTATGGCGATCAAGCGCCGCATAGTAATCGTCGTCGTTGGGATAGATCTTTCGCAGGGGCTTCTGAATGGTGTACATGAAGCCCATTGCCATCATCTTGTCGTACGACTGCGAGCACTGGCTCGTAAACTGGCGAAGGAACATGCTCCGATACATATCGGGGCTCATAATCGCGTCCTTCTTGGCCTCTTTGAGGTCGGTGTTCTGGGTAGCCATTAGAAGTCCTCCTCTTCATCTGCAGCAACCGTCTGCGGACCGGACGAGCCCTCGCGGAAGGCCAGGAGCAGTGCGACGCAAATGGCAGCTGCGGCGACGCCGATAACGTCCATCTTGAGGTAGATGACCATAATGAATCCCAGGAACAGCCAAGGAAGCAGCTTGTTATCGCCCATGGTCCTAATAAGAAGTGCGAAGCCGATGCAGACCATGACGCCGGATGCAACGTTGAGGCCGTCCATCACAAACTGCGGAATCGCGTTGAGCGCATTGTTGATGAGGTCGGCACCAAAGAACAGCGAGCAAAACACCAGCAGTGCAGACGGAATGCCAATCGACAGCGGCACGACGGTCAGATGGTACAGGTTCGCCTTGACAAGATCGCGATTTGCCAGAGCGGTCTCAATCTTCTTGCAGGCAAAGGCACCCGGAACGGCGTAGCAGAAGTTGCGCCACACCTGAAGGAAGACGGAGACGGGAAGGGCGAGCGCGACGGCAGTTGCCGTGCCCGTACCCGTAATGACGGCAAACGCGCAGCCAAGCACGCCGGAGGCATAGACCTCGGGAGGAACCGCCGCGCCGACCATGATGGCGCCCATGAACATGGACTCCAAAGCAGCGCCGACGATAACGCCCTGCTGGACATCGCCAAGGATCAAGCCGACAAACAGGCTCGTAAACAGCGGACGACCAAGCATCGTAATGCCAAATAATTGCTCGTCCATGGACGCAATAAATGCGACCAGTGCAACTAGAAGTTACTGGACAACCATTTCGATCAACCCCAGAAACAGGTCTGCAGGCGAGGCGTTCTGCGCAGCTCGCCTGCAGACAACCGCAGCAATTTGAGAGGATTAGTAGTTCATCTGGTGATAGTAACGACGCGTGGTAAGCGGGTGGTTACGGACGTGCTCGAGATGGCAGCTCAGACGCTCGGTGATGGTGTAGGTGACCATCGGGGAGACAATCTTGCGGAACTCGGGGTCGCTGAACGGCAGCTCGACCTCGGCGGTGTCGAACTTGTTCACGCGGACATGGACGCCCTTCTCGTCGGCGAGCATGTGGGTGAAGTTGTCCACGCGGTCCATGAGCTTGCGGGTGTCGTCCTCGCCGTAGAGCATGATGAGGCTCGTGCCCTCCTCGCACAGCTCGATGGTGCCGTGGAAGAACTCGGCGGCGTGGATGGACTTGGTCTTGATCCACTGCATCTCCTCGAGGATGCACATAGCGTAGTCGTAGGCCTCACCCCAGAGCATGCCGGAGCCGATCACCATGTGGTAGTCGGTGTCCTTGAAGTCCTCGGCCATGGCGGCGCAGCGCTCGTCCTGAGCGTCCTTGGCCTTGATGAGGTACGGAGCGATGTTGCCGAACTCCTCCATGAAGGTGTCGTACTTGGGGAAGGCGCCGGCGTTCTTGAGGAAGCGGGCGACCAGCGTGATCTGGTAGGTGTAGATGGCCTCGCACAGAACGTCGTCCTCGGCGAAGCTGAAGAACTTGTAATCGGCGTACTCGGTTGCCGGGGTGTTGTCGTTGGAGACATACATCAGCGTGCGGGCGCCCTGCTCCTGGCAGAACTTGGCGGCCTCGATGATCTCGGGGGTGGTGCCGGTACGGGTGGAGAAGACGCAGACCGAGTCCTTGTTGAAGGTCTTGGGCGGGCATGCGAGGAACTCAGCGGCAATCTCGCAGTGGACGTCGACGTCGGCCGTGGTGGTCTCGACCCAATACTTCATCGGGAGCGTGTGGGCCCAGGTGCCGCCGCAGCCGATGAAGAAGATGTTGGAATAACCCTGCTCGCAGACCTTGTCCACGGCAGCCTCAATCTGAGGACGGAGAGCGAGGGCATCGCTCACAACCTTCTCGTAACGAGGCTCATCGAAATTGAACATCCCTTACTCCTAACTCACTTGGATGAACCCTTCATTCATCTCATGACGTTATAATACTTTATATAACTAACTATGCAAGAACTATTTCAGATTTTTTTGATTTTTCTTTAATAAAAAGCCCGCCGATTAAATGATCGACGGGCTTAAGAAAGGAGGACCTAGTTAATAAATGCTAGACAATGGCATGTTTCCAGCTAGAAAACGTCCTTGGCAAATACCTTTGAGTCATTGGGGACCTGACGGATTTCGATAACCACGCCATCATTGACAAGCTCTTGGATATGCTCGGCATCGGTTTCGGTCGCAAAGATCGCGGGAGTCGGATGAAGCGTGGTCTCGGGAGACTTTCGAGTTCCGCCCAAATTGATCTCTTTGATGTCTTTGCAACCCTTAGCAAGGCGATAGGCATCCTCGATCGTCTCGACAATGATAAACAGCGAATACTTGTCGGTGACGCCGCTGTTGAGCGCCTCGATGGCCGCGTTTACGTCTTTTATGACGAGCTTCACGCCGTTGGGACGAGCTAGCCTCAAAGCGGCTTTTCTCATGTCGTCCTTTGCCACGGCATCGCTGGCACACAGGATGCAATCGACATCCAGCGCATGTGTCCAAGACATGGCGACCTGGCCGTGAATCAATCGGTAATCGACCCTCGTAAGCTTAATCATCGTAATCATCTCCGCGCGTAATAAAGGTAATGACAGGGTTGAATTATTCGTTGAAGCTTGAGCTAGAACTCTTCTTCTTCGACATCGGCGAGCATATCCGCCGCCTCACAAAGCTGGATAAACGAACGCGATCCCTCGACCGCGGCTTTGGCCTTGTCCGCATCCAGGAAGTCCAGCTGTGTAACCATTTCCACCAGCAGCGGCAAGTTCATTCCGGCGATCAACGTAAACGATCCGGCGGCCTGCCTCTGGATGAACTCGTTGTTTACGGAACCGCCAAAGATGTCAGTTACGACAAACCACGTGTCGGCCGGATCCTTCGACTCCATCCAAGCATCGATAAGCGCTGCGACATCCCTCGTGTCGTCATCGACATAGGCGCACAGACACTCGATTCGGTCGTTGGCGCCCATCAGAATCTCCAGAGAGCTTTTCATACCTTGGGCGAGATAACCATGACTCGCTAGCAATATCTTATTCATAGTTCTCCAATATCAATAAGACGTACTATATTGTCATAACAAAGTATATAAGCAATTTCCTTTTTGCGGTGCGTTAATTCTCCAATTCCGCGAACGGTAACAATTGGTCGGTAAAACGGCCGCTCCTTTTACAGAACGGCCGCCCTTGCTTACAGATAGAACTTCAGTCGCTCGGTGCAGTACACCTGACGGGAGATGAAAAGCGGCTCGCCGCTTGGAGCATAACGTCTATCGACAAACAGAAGCAGCGGAGAGTCCAGCTCCACGTTAAGGTATGCCTCCTCGAGCTCGCTCGCATTGCAGACCTCGAGCGTACGCGTGTTGGGACCCATCTTGATCCCCTGGCGATCGAGTACCGCCATCAGCGAATCCTCGAGGGATTCATGCTCCAAAAAAGAAAGCGCAGCGGAATAGCTATTGGTTTCCAGCATCGTGGGCTTGTCATCCACAAGGCGCAGACGACGACTACGCAATACCTTTTGGGTATCGTCTACGCCTAGGAACTTCGCGTCTCGCAGGCTTGGGAAGTCCCAGCCCATTGCGAGAACCCTGGTAGACGCCTGTTTTCCAGCAAGCTGGCACGAATGGGTAAAGCTCTCACGGTCGTCCGCGGCATACATCTGTGTGTCCGACGAAACGAACGTGCCCTTGCCGCGGGCCCTCTCAACAAGCCCAGCATCTTCCATTTCTTTAATTGCGGAGCGAACCGTTATTCGGCTCACGCCAAATTGCTCGATGAGCTCCGCCTCGGTCGGAAGCTTATCTCCCGGGCGGTACGTGCCGTTGGCGATCGAATCAGAAAGCGCACGAACAATCTGTTTGTACAGGGGGATAACGCTATTTGCTTCAACCATATCAACCATACCTTTGCAAGGAATCAGCAGCTTATAGATAGATGACTTATATTGTATTAGAACTTTTTAGGAGTCCATATATTTCCTAAATGATTCGGTAAACGGGGTGTTATTTCACTTTAGCGGGATGCAGCGGCTACCCGCGGCATTCGTTATCAACCTAGCTAGGCTAGTCCACCCACATCGTTTCCAGTTCGCTGCAGAGCCGCGGCCCCATATGGGTATACTCTCGAGGATTCGACTCGATTCGCCCCCGCTGGGGCGTCAAAGGAGACTGCATATGCCCACCACCACCTCAACCGATCCGCGCGCCGCTGCTGCCGCGCTGCTGGTACCCGGTACCACATGCCACGGTTTTGCCGTCGAGCGCTGCGAGACCGTGCCCGAGCTCGACTCGGACGCCTACGTGCTGCGCCACACTGCCTCGGGCGCTCGCCTGCTGTACCTGGCATGCGACGACGAGAACAAGGCCTTTGCCATTGGCTTTAAGACGCCGCCAGCCGATTCCACCGGCGTGTTCCATATTCTTGAGCACTCGGTGCTGTGCGGATCGGCCAAGTTCCCCGTCAAGGAGCCGTTTGTCGATCTGATCAAGAGCTCCATGCAGACGTTCCTCAACGCCATGACCTACCCCGACAAGACCATCTACCCCGTTGCCACCACCAACGAGCAGGACCTCTACAACCTGATGGACGTGTACCTGGACGCGGTGTTCAACCCGGCTATCTATACCAAGCCCACCATTTTTGAGCAGGAGGGCTGGCACTACGAGCTGGACCTGCCGGAGGGCGTCGAGGGCGAGGACGGCGACAGCTCCGCCAGCCTGCGCGAGGGCACGCTGTGCTATAACGGCGTGGTGTTCAACGAGATGAAGGGCGCACTGTCCGACCCCATGAGTGTGCTGGACGACGCCGTCAACGCCGCGCTCTATCCCGACACCGCCTATGCGCACGAGAGCGGCGGCGACCCGCGCGCGATTCCTGCGCTCACCTACGAGCAGTTCCTGGACACGCACGCGCGCCACTACAACCCTTCCAACTCCTACATCACGCTCTACGGCGACCTGGACGTGGACCGCGCGCTGGCCTTTTTGGACGAGCGCTATTTGTCGCAGTCGAGCGCTGCGAGCCGCCGCATGGACGCAGCCGTCGCCGCCGGCGAGGACCCGTCCACGCTGGCGCCCAATCCGCTGGGCGTGCAGGCGCCCGTGACCTGCGAGTATAAGCGCGTCGAGATGGCAACCACGCCCGAGAACGCCCTGGTGGGCTTGGGCTTTGTGCTGGGTAGCGCGCTCGATCGCAAGCGCACGATCGCTGCGGATATCTTGTTCGAGGCGCTGCTGGGTTCCAACGAAGCGCCGGTTAAGAAGGCCATTTTGGCCGCCGGCGTGGGCGGCAACGTGGTGAGCTACACCGCGGCCGAAAGCCTGCAGCCCTACGAGCTCATCATGCTGCAAAACGCGCAGCCTGGTGTGGCGCGCGAGCTGCGCCGCGTGTTCCAAGACGCCTGCCGCGACCTGTGCGAGCATGGCGTTCCGCGCGAGCGCCTGGAAGCCATCATCAGCAGCAACGAGTACGACCTGCGCCAGCGTGATTACGGCATCGCCGACGGCGTGGCCATTGCGTGCGACGCGCTGAGCACCTGGCTCTACGATGACAACGCCGCGACGCTGGCGCTCAAGTACGGTCCGGTGTACGAGGAGCTGCGCGGCGAGCTGGACGGTAGCTACTTTGAAGACCTGCTGCGCGAGCTGGTGCTGGAAAACGACCACATGGCGCTCGTCGAGCTGGTGCCGGTGGACGCCGGCTCCGATTCGGAGGGCGCCGAGGGCGCTGAGCTGGCAGCCAAGCGCGATGCCATGACCGATACCGAGATGGCCGACGTGGTCGAGCGCACGGCCGCGCTGCGTGCCGCGCAGGAGGCCGAGGACACGCCCGAAGCCAAGGCCACGCTGCCGCGCCTGCGCGTGTCCGACATTAGCGAGGCACGCCCCGAGCCGCCGCTGGTCGTGGACACAACCGCACCCATCCCCTGCCTGCGCCACGACATCCCCACCAACCGCCTGGCCTACGCCATGCAATATTTCGATCTGGGTTGCGTCGCGTTTGAGGACCTGCCCTACGTGACCCTGCTCTGCCGCCTGCTCAAGCAGCTGCCCACGAGCGAGCACTCGGCCGAGGAGCTCGATAATCTCATCGCCGGCAGGCTGGGCTTTTTGAGCTTTACGACCGAGGTCATGACGCAGCCCGACGTGGACGGCGTGCGCCCCTACCTGCTGGTAAGCGCCGGCGCCCTGTCCGAGAAGATCGATGCGCTGGCAAACCTGCCGCGCGAGGTATGGTCGAGCACGCTGCTGGCAGACGCCGACGCCGACCGCGTGCGCGACGTGCTCACGCAGATTCGCATTGGGCTTGAGCAGGTCTTTATCAACAATGGTCACTCGGCGGCGCTCGGTCGCGCGATGAGCTACAGCTCGCCTTCGGCCGTGGTGCGCGAGCAGCTTTCGGGCGTGAACTTCTACCTGTTCCTTCGCAATCTGCTCGAACACTTTGACGAGCGTCTGGACGACCTGCGCGCCAAGCTTGCCGAGCTGGCAGGCCGCATCTTTGTGGCCGATGGCTGCATGGCGAGCTTTACCGGCAGCGATGAGGACTTTGACGCGTACTGGGATGCCGCGGGCAACCTGGGGCTTGGCGCGGGCGATGGTGCCGGCCGCGACGCGCTCGTGGTGCCGGCGCCGTGCGACCGCCACGAGGCTTTCGTGATCCCCAGCGACATCTGCTTTGCCGCGCGTGCGTGCGATCCGCGTCGCTTGGGGCTCGACGTGACAGGCGCTTGGGCCGTGGCTGCCAACGCGCTCTCCTACGACTACCTGTGGAACGAGATCCGCGTGAAGGGTGGTGCGTACGGTTGCGGATTCCGCGCAGCCGGCGAGCGTCAGGCGGCGTTCTACACCTACCGCGACCCGGCAATCGACCCCTCGATTGAGCGCGTGGAGCGCGCGGGTGCATGGCTTGGCCGCTTTGAGCCCGACGAGGCCGCCTTTGAGGGCTTTATCGTGAGCTGCGTGAGCGGCATGGACGCGCCGGTGAAGCCGTACGCGCTCACCAAGCGCCGCAACACGACCTACCTGGCAGGGCTCGATCCGCATGCGCGCGAGGAGCGTCGCGCCCAGATGCTCGCCGCCACGCCCGGTGAGCTGCGCTCGCTCGGCACCGACGTGACGCGCATCGCAGCCGAGTCGCCCACCTGCGTCTTTGGCGGCCGAGACGTCATCGCCAAGAGCAATGCCGGCTTTACCGTCATCGACCTGCTGGCTTAATGCACAAAGGTAGATTTTTGGGACATGCCTAAAAATCTACCTTTTTTCTGCGGTTTGAGCGGGGCGGCGCAGCCCACCACAAAGGTGCCTGTCTCCTTCCTCAGTTGTGATTCGAACACTTGTTCTATACGCACACATGTTCTATAGTAGAGGTGCTTGCATCGAACTGAAATTGCAACTAGAATATAGTTGCAGAATGTGAGGCGGGATGACTCGATCCGATAAACTCATCGCCCAGCTGCTTAGCTGTCCTTCAACGTATAGATTCGCTGACTTTCTTAAAGTTATGGCTTCATATGGCTTTGAAATGGACAGCAAAGGCAAGACATCCGGATCGCGCGTTCGCTTCTACAGGCCATCAGATGGCAGGATGTTCGTAATGCACGCGCCTCATCCATCTGACGAATTGACAGCGGGGACCATTCGAAACATCGTTCGCTTTCTGCAAGATGTCGGAGGTAGTCATGAGTAACGTTTTGGCATACAAGGGTTATTTCGCCCCGGTCGAGTTCGATGCCGAACAGCATGTGCTAACAGGTATGGTCGCCGGCATTAGGGACGCAATCGTATTTGAAGGCTCCACGGTTGAAGAAGTGGAGCGATGCTTCCACGACGCCGTCGACGATTACCTTGAGTTTTGTGCCGAAAAGGGCAAGGAACCAGAGCGGGCTTTTAAGGGCTCATTCAATGTGAGAACAGGCTCCGAGCTTCACAAGCAGGCAGCACTGGCGGCGGCAAAGAAGGGTGAATCGCTTAACAAATTTGTGGCCGAAGCAATCGCCGCGGCGTTGTAATAGAGACGAGTCGCCATCAAAACCACCACGAGGGTGCCTGTGTTCCCTTCGTGGTGGTTTTCGCTGTTTGCCCAGATAAAACCTGCCAAAATAAACCTGTCCCTTTTTGGTAGGTTTGGGAGAGGAAGCCGAGATGGACAAGGCTGAGTTGCGGCGGGCGGTGATTGCTCGGCGCGATGCTCTTGATTTGGATGTGCGGGCGGCAAAGTCTGCCGTTATCTGTGCGCGGCTGGTTGAGCTGTTTGATCGCTTGGGTGTCGCGGCGCCGCACACCGTTGCCGTCTATGCCGCGATGGGTTCCGAGGCAGATCCCGCCGCCTTTGCCGCTGCGGCCGCCGCGCGCGGCTGGCGCGTAGCCTATCCGTGCATGCTCTCGGCAATTGATGCCGCAGCTTGTGACCAGCGCATGTGCATGCGGGCGGTCGCCGCCAGCGACGCGGCCGCGGCTCCGTTTATCACCCATCCTACGCGAACCTTCGCTGCCGCGGACATCGACAGCGACCGCTTCCCCATCGTGTCTGCCGAGGCTCTCGACATGATTGTTGTGCCGCTCGTGGCCTTCGACCGCACCGGCGCACGCCTGGGCTACGGCGGCGGCTGCTACGACCGCTACCTGCCCACGCTTTCGGCCACATGCCAGATCATCGGCATCTCCTTTGACGAACAGCGCGTCGACCACATCCCCACCGATGCCCACGACCTGCCGCTGCCCAACATCATCAGCGCCTAACCGCTGCCACATCAGGCACGGCTACAGCAGTACCATCGCAGCCTAGTGCTCCTCGCCGGCGCGGGCCAGGTCGTAGGGCGTGGTCTGGTAGACGTAATAGTTGAGCCAGTTGGTGTAGAGCAGCTGAGCCTGGCTGCGCCAGACGTTACGCGGCTCGGCGGTGGGGTCGTCGCCCGGGAAGTAATGCGCCGGCACCTGAGGGTTGAGCCCGCGCTTCACGTCGCGCTCGTACTCCAGGCGCAATGTGTCGGTATCGTACTCGGGATGGCCAAAGACAAAGAAACGGCGGCTGTCGGTCGACTTGACGATGTATAGGCCTACCTCGTCGGATACGGCCACGACCTCAAGCTGCGGCTCGGCCTCCACGTCCTCGCGGCGCACATCGGTGTTGCGCGAATGCACGGCATAGAAGCGGTCGTCGAAGCCGCGGACCAGCGGGCTTTGCGGCTTCACCAAATAATGCTCGAACACGCCACTTGCCTTGGCCGGTAGATCGTACTTCTGAATGCCGTAATGGTGATACAGGCCAGCTTGCGCGCCCCAGCAAATGTGCAGCGTGGAGTGCACGTGCGTGGTGGACCAGTCCATGATCTGGCAGAGCTCGGGCCAGTAGTCGACCTCCTCGAACGGCATCTGCTCCACGGGCGCGCCCGTGATAATCAGGCCGTCGTAGTGGATGTCGCGGATGTCGTCGAACGTGCGGTAGAACGTCTCCAGGTGACCGGCGCTCACGTGCGTGGCCTCGTGCGTCTTGGTGCGCAGCAGGTCCACCTCCACCTGCAGCGGCGTGTTGGAGAGCTTGCGCATGATCTGCGTCTCGGTGGCGATTTTGGTGGGCATGAGGTTGAGGATGAGCACGCGCAGCGGACGGATGTCCTGGTGCAGCGCGCGGTACTCGGTCATGACAAAGATGTTCTCGCTCTCGAGCTGCGCGGCGGCAGGGAGGGCGTCGGGAATGCGAATGGGCATGGATGCTCCTTACGAGTCAGTTGCAGCTATGGTACAACGAGCGGCCCCATCCGCGCGAGCACATCGCCCAGCGATGCCGTCAGCGGCCCAAATCACTCCAAAAGTAGAGATTAAAGCATGTCCCAAAATTCTACGGCGCTTTAGCCTAGCAAAGTGGCAGCAGGACGCTACAATGGTTCGACGCGAAAAACTCGGCCGAAAGGATACATATATGTACCAGACGCGTAAGATCGGTGTGGTCGGCCAGGGCCACGTAGGAGCACATGTCGCCAACAGCCTGCTTATGCAGGGCATTGCCGATGAGCTGTACCTGTGCGATATCAACGAGGCCAAGGTGACGTCCGAGGTCCAGGACCTGCGCGACTCCCTTTCGTTTGTCCCGTATAACACCAAGATCGTCAACTGCTACGACCACTACGAGGAGCTTGCCTGCTGCGACGTCATCGTCAACGCCGCCGGCAAGGTCGCGCTGGCCGCCGGCAACCGCGACGGCGAGCTGTTCTTTACCACCGACGCCGCCCGCACCTTTGCCAAGCGCATCGTCGACGCCGGCTTCGACGGCATCTTCGTGAGCATCTCCAACCCCTGCGACGTCGTGTGCACCGAGCTGTGGCACCTGACCGGCTACGATCCCAAGAAGATCATCGGCTCGGGCTGCGGTCTGGACTCCGCCCGTCTGCGTACCGAGATCTCCAAGAAGGTCGGCGTGAGCCCCAAGTCCATCGACGCCTACATGATCGGCGAGCATGGCTTTAGCCAGCTGGCCGCCTTTAAGGCAGCAACCATCGCCGGCAAGAGCCTTAACGAGCTCCAGGCCGAGAACCCCGACAAGTACGCCTTCGACCACATGGAGGTCGAGGAGCTCGCGCGCAAGGGCGGCTATGTGACCTACCAGGGCAAGCAGTGCACCGAGTACGCCGTCGCCAACTCCGCCGCGCGCGTCTGCGCCGCCGTTCTGCACAACGAGCACGCCGCACTTTCGGCATCTACGCTCATGACCGGCCAGTATGGCGAGGAGGGCATCTTCACCTCCCTGCCGTGTGTGATCGGTGCCGAGGGCGTCGAGGAAGTCTACACGCTCGACCTGTCCGAGCACGAGCTCGAGGGCTTCCACAAAAGCTGCCAGCACATCCGCGACAACATCGCCCAGCTCGACTGGTGGGACACCGAGGCATACGACGCAAAGTAGGCCGCCGGTTGCCGCAATCTCGCGAATCTAAGCGCGATACCAAGCGGGCCGCGCCGGAAATCCCCGGCGCGACCCGCTTTTTGACTCACACGGCACGCTTGCGAATCGAAGGTGAATGTTCTTCGGCAGATGGAACAGGGCGCTTTAATCCTCAAACCACGCGATTGCGCGAATGGGCGAGCCGTCGCAATCCTCAATTTTGAGCGGTGCGCAGCTAAACCAGAACAGATCGTCGCCGCAACAGTCCAAGTCCTTAAGATTCTCGATGTTGACGATATCGCATGCGCGGAACAACTTCTTGTGGCGCGTCAGGTTTTCGTCCGCGATGGGGTCGAGTCCAATTACATCAAAGCCGATGCCCTTGTAGCCGCCGTCGATGATCAGTTCCAACACCTCATCGTCCACGCAAGGATAGTCGCCAAAGTACGCCTCGGTTCCCCAGCGCTTATCCCAACCCAAGTTAAACAGCAAAAACTCGGCTTGGGTCACCTTGTCGCCATAGGGACGGAGCTGCTCCACAGTAATGGCCTCACCCTCGGCGAGCATGCGGCAATCGACAACCAATGCCCTGCCTATAAACTGGCTTGCCGGAAACGCATCGAGCGTCGTGCGGTCGGCAAACAGATGCGCCGGTGGATCCATATGCGTCCCCGTATGGGTGTACATCTGCATGAGCGTCTCTTTAAATCCGTCGTGCTCGTAGGTGCTCGCCGGCTGCAGCTTGGGTGTATCGGCTCCGGGAAATACCGGCATGTCTTCCCTAATAGTGTGAGTCAAATCAAGAACGCGCATGTTCAATCCCCATTTCTTTCTTGGCAAAGCAAAACGGGGCCCGCACTTGGCGGAAGCCCCGTCGTGAGAGGTTATTCCCGGTACCTAGTACTGCTCGATGCCCATGTAGCGACGAATCTCGGGGCTGTGGTCGAACACCTTGCCGCGGGCGGCGCGCAGCTCGCAGCTCATGTTGTAGAAGAAGATCGGCTCCAGGAACGAACGCACGCTGGCAGGCACTTCACCCACGCCGTACTCGAGCGCATCGAGCACCATGACTGTATCGGTGTGCGTGTTGAGGAACGCCAGCGCGCGCTCCTCCATGGGGCGGCACTCGCCCGATCCGAGCTGCACAAAGTAGAACACGCCGGGCTCGGTGGCTTCGAACGGGCCGTGGAAGTACTCGCCGGAGTGGATGTAGCAGCAGTGCTGCCACTGCATCTCCATGAGCGAGCAGATCGCCATGGCATAGGTCTGGCTAAAGTTGGGGCCGGAGCCCAGGATATAGAAGAACTTGTGCTGCTGGCAGAGCTCGGCAAAGCGGGCGCCCAGCTCGGCGTTGACCTTCTCACGGGCGGCGGGCAGCAGCGCGTCCATCTGCTTAAGGCCTTCGTACATGTCGGCGAGCGCTTCGTAGCCCTCCTGCTGGTCGAGCAGTTCGGCGGCGATCAGAGCGCCGATGCCCTGCGGCACCTCGGCCTGCGACACGCCCTCGCCCCACGGATAGACCCAGGTAGTCCACTTGCCGTTGTCGATCTTTGAGCCCTCGCAGTCGGTGAGGGCAACGACTTCGGCACCGGCGGTCAGCGCCATCTCGCAGCCGTCGACGACCTCCTGCGTGTTGCCGCTGTGGCTGCAGGCGATGACGAGCGACTTCTCGCCAAGACTCTTGGGAGCCATCAGGCAAAACTCGCGCGCCGTATAGACCGTCGAGGTAAACGTGGTGGCCTCGCGCTTGAGCAGTTCGTTAGCCGGCATGAGGTCGATCATCGAACCGCCACAGGCGATCCAAAAGACGTTCTCGACCTTGCCCTTGCGCTCGATGATTTCCTGAACCAGATCATGTGCGTTCATGCTGATGCTCCTCCTTGTGGGGCGGCTTTGAACGACGACAGCTCATACCTGCTGTCGTTCTATGTTGTCCTATTTATAGCACGTGTAACAACGCCCGTGAAGTCATCTCAGCAAATTTGTTCTATATTGTTCTATCTGTGGACGTTAGATGTCGAAGACGTAGCGCGAGCCCACGATCTTTTGGCGGCCGAGCAGTAGAGGGCGCCCGCCGGCGTCGGTAAAGTAGGCCTCCATATAGAAGAGAGGCTCGCCGACCGGCACCTCCAGCAGCGGGGCCGTCTGAGTATCGGCAAGCGCAATCTCCACGGTGCAGGGGTCGGACTTGAGCGGCGCGCGACCCGAATGCTCGGCAACGAGCGCAAAGATTGAGTTATCGGTGAGGTCCTCGTCGGCCAGCGTCTGCAGGTAGGGATGGTCGGCGAGCACAAAGGCGTTGTTCTCGAGCATGACGGGGATGCCGTCGGCCGTGCGCACGCGCTCGACCACGATAAGCTCGCAGCCGGGCTCCACGCCAAAGAACGCCGCATCCTCGTGCGTCGCCGCGACCACCGTGCGCGACACCAGACGCGCACCCGGCACCATGTCGTTGGCAGCACAACCCTCAGTAAAGCTCTGGACGTCACCCTTCTGGCGAATCTTGCGCTTGAGCTTGGGGGCGCACACAAACGTGCCCCTCCCCTGCTGGCGGTTGAGATACCCCGCGCGCGACAGCTCCTCGATGGCACGGCGCACGGTGATGCGCCCCACGCCGTAGGACTTCGCGAGCTCCATCTCGGCAGGGATGCGCGAGCCGGCCACGTACACGCCGCGCGCGATCTCGCCCTTTAGGTCGTCCATGACCTGCTGGTACAGCGGCACGGCGGGCACGTCAGTGCGGTCGGTTTTATCGTCGAATGCCATCGTTACACTCCATCCCGCGCATGCTCGGACTCAAATTCTTCAATCGCCGCCATAAACTGCTCGCCAAAGGCGTCGGCCTTTTTCTCGCCGATGCCGTTGACCTGGATAAGCTCGTCGCGCGTCTGTGGGCGTAGGCGGCACAGGCCGCGCAGGGCCTTGTCGGAAAAGACCATGTACGGCGCCATCTCCAGCTCCGTCGAGATCTCCTTGCGCAGGGCACGCAGGCGCTCGAACAGCTCGGCATCGTCGCCAACACGCGGGCGCTGATCCAGCTCGGCCTCCTCGCGCAGCAGATCGACGGCGCGGCGGGCGCGGGCCGAAGCTTTGCGCTTGGACGCACGACGCTTAACGGTAAAGGCGAACGCCTCATCCTCGACCTCGACGGCACGCGGACCCAGCCCCACGACCGGGTACTGCCCCTGCGAGGTGGCCAGATAACCGCGGCCGCACAGCTGGCCGATGATGTCCTTGATGCGCCCGACCGATTCGCTCGACAGCTCACCGTAGCCGCGGTCCTCGTCCAGATGCATCTGGCGAATGCGCTCGGTGTTGCCGCCGTGGAGCACATCGGCGATGAGCGACTTGCCAAAGCGCATGGGACGCGTGGCCACGTAGCGCACGGCGGCGCGGGCCATATCGGTGACGTCCTCGACCTCGAACTGCGTGAGGCAGTTGCTGCAGTTGCCGCAGCTCTCGACGTCGTCCGCGGCGGTGCCGCCCGTACTGGCCGCGGCATGCTCGGCCGCGGCCTCGTCGCCAAAGTAGCGCAGCATGTATTCGCGCAGGCAGCCGGTGGTATTGCAGTAGCCCTCCATCTGGCTGAGCAGACGATATCGATTCTGGAGCGCCCACGCGCGCTGCTCGTCGTCGAGCGCCTCATCGGCAGCATCGCCGCGGTCGATCAGAAAGCGGCGCATGCGAAAATCGTTGCCGTTCCACAGCAAGTAGCAGCTGGCCGGGTCGCCATCGCGGCCGGCGCGGCCCGCCTCCTGGTAGTAGGCTTCGATGCTCTCGGGCACGTTGTTGTGGATCACGTAGCGCACGTTGGGCTTGTCGATGCCCATGCCAAAGGCGTTGGTGGCAACCATCACCTGGATATCGTCGTCGATAAAGGCGCGCTGGCTTTGGCGACGGGCGTCGTTGCCCATGCCGGCATGGTAGCGGCCAACGCGAATGCCGCTGGGGCCCAGCGCCTCGGCAAGCTCGCCCGCCAGCGCATCGACCGTCTTGCGGGTCGAGCAATACACGATACCGCTCTCGCTCGAATGCGCGATCACATAGTCGCGCACCCAGGCAGTCTTGGCCTTGTCGCCCATCTCCTCGCAACCAAAGTAGAGATTCTTGCGATCGAAGCCCGTCACCACCGTCGCAGGGTTTTGCAGGCCGAGCATCTGCTGAATATCCGCACGCACGCGTTCGGTCGCCGTGGCGGTAAACGCCGCCACGATGGGGCGCTGCGGCAGGGAATCGATGAACTCACGAATCTGCAGATAGGCGGGGCGGAAATCCTGACCCCATTGGCTTACGCAGTGGGCCTCGTCAATGGCCACGAGCGGCACGCCAATGCCGGCGGAACCCGCAGCCTCCTGCGCAAAGGCCAAAAAACGCGGCTCGAGCAAGCGCTCGGGCGCCACGTACATAAGCTGGTAGCGGCCCTCGCGCGCCCGCTTGAGCACGGTGTTTTGCTGGGCCGGAGTAAGGCTGGAGTTGAGATAGCTGGGTCGCGCACCCGCCGCGAGCAACGCACGGGTCTGGTCCTCCATAAGCGACAGCAGCGGACTCACCACAAAGGTGATGCCGGGCAGCATGAGCGCGGGCACCTGGTAGCAAATGGACTTGCCGGCACCCGTGGGCATAACACCCAGCGCATCGCGACCGGCAAGGATCGCATCGACCATGCGGTCCTGTCCCGGGCGAAACGAGGTGTAGCCAAAATAGGCGCCGAGCGTGTCGAGCGCCATCTGCTGCATGCTATCGGTCATGGTTTCCTAACGTCCAAGTCATCTGCCGCCGATTATACGCCGCCACGCGGACCGGTGCCGCACGGCTGTCGCCCACGGGCAACGCAATCCAAAAGGAACGAGCGTGGGATTTTTGGACACTTTCCCAACGGCTAATCTCTTGACAAGCGCGCAAACGTCGCTGGTTGAGCATAAGTCAGCGAAAACGCCCCTGAGCGAGCAAGGTGACGTGAAAGAGGAGGGAAGCGTACTTTGGGTACGCGACCGACGATTGAACGTCAGATTGCCGCTTAGGGGCGTTTGCAGCGTCGAGCCGTTACGCGGTTTGGTAAAACCGCGTAACTTACATGACCATAACGTAGCGCGATCCCACGTAGTACTGCTTACCCATCAAAACCGGCTCGTCATCGGGACCGGTAAAGCCGGCACGCAGGTTGAGCAGCGGATCGTGCGGAGCAATGCCCAGCTCGGCCGCCTGCTCGGCGTTAGCTCGAACGGCCTCGACCGTACGGTAGCCAACCGAGACAATCGGCGTTCCGCCAACACGCTCGACCTCGGCAAAAATCGACTTGTCCTCAAGATCGGCCGTCAACAGCTCACGGTAGGCGTCAAACGGCACAAAGATGTTCTCCTCAAAGATGGGCTCGCCGTCGGCCGTACGCACGCGCTTGATATGCAGCAGCAGCGCATCCTTCTGCAGGCCAAAGAACTCCATCTCGTTTTGGCGCGCCGGAACGATCTGGCGATCGATCACGTGCGCACCGGCCTTCATGCCGTTGCCGGCACACAGCGCGGTAAACGTCTGCAGCGTCGAGGCGTGAAACTGGCGGTTGATGTGCGGCGTGGAGACAAAGGTGCCGCGGCCCTGCTGCTTAACCAGGTAACCATCGGAGCACAGCTCCTCGACAGCGCGGCGCACCGTAATACGGCTCACCTCGTACTGCTCGGCTAGTTCAAGCTCGGACGGAATACGCTCCTTGGGTGCATAAACACCTTTCTCGATCGCATCCTTGATTTCGTCATAAATCTGCTGGTAAAGCGGTGCATTTTTGGGCGCAGGCATATCTGATCACTCTTATCAAAATAGCTAAATTTCTAATACGTATATAACGTCTAGTTTCATGTTACCTCATATTGATAAAACGATACACCCTCCCTACCAAAAAGCGACAGCTTCATTTTGGTAGGTTTTATCTGGGCAAACGAGAGCCCTCGAAAGCAACGGGGCTTTCGGGGGGCTCGTTCGGATGGGTTGCGCAGGACCGGCAAAATGCCAATACCCTACTTGCCGTCGTCCTGCTGCAGGCTGTCCTGTTCGCTGAGGCGCGCCTGCCTGCTGGCCATGCGTGCGGGCTTGTCGGGATCGGGAACGGCCGTGGGCATGGGCTCGTCGACATGACCGCCCCACCAGCCGCCCACAAAGTTGAGCGTGTGGAACACGTTGATCACGGCGCCGGGATCAACGTCGCACACCAACTTGATAATGTCCTGGCTCTCGTAGGTCGAAACAACGGTGTTCAGCAGGTACATCTTTTCGCGGCTGTATCCGCCGACGACCTCGGCGCAGCTAATGCCGTGCTGAAAATGGTTTACGTAGGCAGTCATGACCTCGTCTGCCTTGCGCGTCGTAATCTGCAGCGTCACGCGATCGTAGCGACGATAGAAACTGTCGATGGTCTTGGTCGAAATAAACTGGAACACGATGGAATACGCCGCCTTGTCCCAGCCAAACATAAAGCCAAAGATCGCCAGGATAAAGCAGTTGAAACCAAAGATGACGCCCCAGATGGTCTTGCCCGTGTGGCTGGAAACCCACAGCGCGATAAAGTCGGTGCCGCCGGTGGATGCGCCGGATTTAAGTGCGATGGCAGCGCCCAGACCCGAGACCACGCCGCCAAAAATGATGAGCATGATCTTGTCGCCCAAAAATGGAGCGAAGTGAAAGACGTTGAGGAACAGCGACGAGAGCACGACCTGCATCATCGAGAAGATGACGAAGCGCTTGCTAATGCCGCTCCAGCATAGGAGCGCCACGGGGATGTTGAGCGCGAGCATACCGAGCGAAATGTCGATGTGAACGCCGCCCAGCGAGGTAACGCGATCGAGCAGGACCGCAACGCCGGTGAGGCCGCTCGGAAGCAGGTCGGCGGGCTGAATGAACGCCTGGATCAGGAATGTCTGGAGGACGGCAGAAATTGTGACCGCCACGGCAGTAATGGCACGGCGGACGATGGTGAGGCGGCCGAGCATGAGCACGCGGTCCGTGAGCTGATCGATGGCGTTCGCCACGTAGGCTCCTTTCGAAGGCAGATGTGGTTGTGGGGCATGCCCGCGATTGTAGCATGGAGCGTGCGGGGGCGCTTCAATTCAACCTCCCTCGACAACCAAAACGGGACCAGCAACCCCCACGACCAAAGGGCAAAATTCCAAGTGAGTAGACTTTTTACGATCTGCCGAGCACACCCAAAACCGCCACCCCTGTGACCTGCGGTTTTACAAAGGAAGATATGCATTGTGCTCGGCCTGCGCCAAAAAGTCTACTCACTTAGTCCGAATCGAAGCCAAACGGATCAAAATCGAAACCAAATTGAGCCAGTCCAACGCAAAAAACGTTTGAACCCGTGCTTCTCGCGGCGGATTGACACTACAAAGCGGCCAAAATGTCGGTCAGATTATCAATAACGGCATCGGCTCGCGATTGATCGAGGTTGACGCCCTCGTGCGGACGCAGTGCCAGGACGCGGGCGCCGGAACGTTTGCCAGCCTCGATCCCCAAAGGCGAATCCTCGATAACCAGGCACTCGGCAGGCTCCACCCCCAGCGCCTCCATGGCACGCAGGTAGATCTCGGGGTCGGGCTTAAACGCACTGCACTCGTGACCGCTGATGGTGTAGTCCAGCACATCGGCGATACCGGCAATCTCTACCAGCTCGTCAATGAGCTCACGATAAGACGAGCTCGCGATGGCACACTTCACGCCGCGCTCGTGCAGTGCGCGCATCACCGGCTCCGTCTGCTCGTTGAGCAGCTCGGCATACGGAACGGGGTGGTCCGGGCTGTAGACCTGCTTGTACTCCACGCGAAGGCGCTCGCGCAGCTCAACATCGTCGGGCACCAGCGCCTCCCAAATGGCCGGCTCGTTAGACCCCGAAAGATCGGGGATCTCGTCAAAGTGGAACCCCTTCTCCTCCATAAACGCCACGCGACGACGGTTGTAGAACCACTCGGTATCGACCAGCACGCCGTCCATGTCAAACAGCACTGCTTTGATCATACGCATCTCCTCCCACCTGCCAAATAGAGACAGGTTTATTTTGGTAGGTTTTATCCTGGGTTTTGCGACGCGACAGGCGTGCCCTCCCAAGAGCAAAAAAGGGGACGGGGCGCAAACCCCATCCCCTCTCAATCAACCCGTAAGGTCTACTTACTTGTGATTAGTAGGAAAGCTTCCACATGTAGCGACGCATGGTCAGCGGGTGCTGACGGGCCTCGGCGATCTGGTTGCCGTACTCGCGCATAACGGCGAGGTGCAGCAGCGGGTTGAAGTAGGTGACGACGCTCGCGGGCACGGCGTCAGCCAGGCCGTAGTCCTTGGAGTCGATCAGAGCGACCTTGGCGCCCATGCGCTCAAGGAAGGTGAGGGCGCGGGCGTCCATCGGACGGGTAGCGCCATCGGACATGAAGAAGACGTAGGGCTTACCCTCGGTGGAAACCTCGAACGGGCCGTGGAAGTACTCGCCGGTGTTGTAGGCGGCGGCGTCGATCCACTGCATCTCGGTGAACAGGAAGGCGGCGTGAGAGTAAGCCATCTTCTCGGAGGCACCAGAGGCCATGAAGTAAATCATCTTGTCGTCCTTGAAGTCCTCAGCGAACTTCTTGGCGAGCTTCTTGCAGGACTGAGCAGCGTTCTCGCAGAGATCGAAGACGTTGGTGAGGCCGGTGATCATGTCGTCGTACTTGTCATAGCCCTCGGTCTGCTGAAGGATCTCGAGAGCAAGAGCGATGGCATAGCCGGGCTTCTCGCACTTGGCAGCGAAGTTGGCGTGGAAGCCGTGAACGATGACGTAGTCGGCGTCGACGGTCAGAGCGGAGCCAGCCTTGTTGGTGAGGGAGACGACCGGGCAGTTGTGCTTCTTGGCGGTCTTGTTGGCCTCGACGGTCTCGGGCGTGGAGCCACCGAGGGAGCAGGTGATCACGAAGGTGTGCTCGTTGACCCAGGAAGGCGTGTCATAGTTGAACTCGTTAGCGGTGAAGATCTGAACGTTCAGCTTGTCCGTGTTGTTGGCCAGGAAGTACTTGGCGGGGTACAGGTCGGACATGGAAGCACCACAGCCGACGAAGGCGACACTGTGGATCTCGTGGTTGGACAGGACGTCAGCGACGATCTGCTTAGGGAGGTTAAGGTCGATCTCGTACATCTGACACATTCCTTTCGATTTTTGCGGCGCCACATTGCCGGGCGCTCGCAGGGTTACCGTGATTTGGACCGAGTCGCCGGCCCGTTGAGGATGCGACAAAGGGACTGTCCCATTGTCGCATTTTGGGGATGGAAGCCTGCCTGGGGTATGGGATGCCAGGCAGGCCCCCGGGGGAAAGCGGTTAGACGCTTGGTCGCGACTAGGCCAGGATGCCGGCCGCGGAGAGGGCGATGCCGCCCACGATGGCGATCACGAGAAGCCAACCGGTGTTGACGTTCTTCTTGATGAGCCAGTACATAAGGCCGGTGAGGCCAAGGGAGATCATCTGGGGCATCATGCCGTCCAGGATGTCCTGGATAACGACGGTGCCCTCAGCGAGCTGCAGCGGGGTGGTGGCGCCGATCAGCGTGGCGATCATGCCGCCTACGGACATAAGACCCACGATGCCGCAGACATACATGAGCTTCTCCATGAGGTCGCCGCCCTGAAGCTTGCTCAGGTACTCGTGGCCGCCCTGATAGCCCATCTTGGCTGCGAACCAAGTGATCAGCACAGAGGGGACGATGGAGATGAGCATGGCCAGGATCGGGCCCATGATGGAGCCCTGCTGAGCCAGCTGAACGCCCAGACCAAAGGCGATAACACGGATGGTGCCCTGGAAGAAGGAGTCACCGATGCCGGAAAGCGGGCCCATAAGGGAGGTCTTGACCGCGTTAATCGAATCGGGGTTGAAGTTCTCGGGATCCTTGGCGTACTCCTCCTCCATGGAGGCGGTGAGGCCCAGGATAAAGGCGCTCGTCTGCGGGGTGCAGTTGTAGAACGCCATGTGACGGTGGTAAGCCTCTTTCTTAGCAGCGAGCTGCTTGGGGTCGGACTCGTCCGGATAGAGGCGGTCGAGCGTGGGAACCATGCCGTAGAGGAAGCCCATGTTCATCTGACGCTCGTAGTTCCAAGAGGCCTGGATGGCCCAGGAGCGCCAGAAGAACTGGCTGACCTTCTTGTTCAGGGACACGTCCTTGGTTGCGGTTGCCATAGTGTGTTCCTCCTTAGTCTTCGTCGTCTTCGAGCGGATCGTAGTCGGAATCGACACCGGCGGCTGCATGGGACCCGTTGAACTTGAAGCCCATGAAGACGACAGCCAGGCACACACCGATCAGAGCGACCGCGATGACGGACAGGTTGAGGTAAGCGGCGAGCAGGAAACCGATGAACAGGAACGGAGTCATACCCTTCTTGATCATCATGGTGAGCAGCAGGGCCAAGCCGTAGGCGGTCATGATCTTGGTCGAAACGTTAAGACCAGTGGACAGCCACTCGGGAACCATGTTGACGATGGCCTGAACCAGGTCGGTGCCAACAAAGACGGCGAGGAAGATCGGCAGGAAGTACATGATGGCGTACAGACCGGAGCCGGCGCAGATGTGCATACGGTAGGCGGTCTTGAACTTTCCGTTATCGATCGCGCTATCTGCCACATGGGTGAGGGCGGCGATGATGGAACGGAACACGATGCCGAGGAGCTGACCCAGGACGGCGACCGGGATGGCGATCGTCATGGCGGTCTCGGCAGAAGCATCGGTCAGGCACGCAAAGGCAGCGGCCACGATGCCGCCCAGGACCATATCGGGCGGAACGGCGGCGCCGACCTGCACCAGGCCCATGGACACGAGCTCGACGGCGGCACCGACGGCAAGGCCGGTGGGCACATCGCCCAGCAGCAGACCGACGAGTGTAGCGCCAACGAGGGGCTGCTCGAAGTTAAGACGACCGAGCAGGCGGGAGTCCCACATGCAGAACACGCCGACGAGGCCGACGAGCACCGCACTGATGAACGTATTCATACCCTTCTCCTTTCAGTCAGGCAAAAGCCTGGTTGATTACAGCTTGGCGTCGATGTCGACGCTCTGATACGTAGGGGTCTGCTGGACATAGAGCTTGATGCCCATGTCGAGCAGCTGGTTGACGTCGGCCTTCTGGGTGGCGTCGAGGAAGACGGAGCTGTCCTTGCCGCCGACCTGATCGGCACCGTCGTGGTTGGCGGTGGCGCCCAGGTTGATGGCGTCGAGCTTGTAGCCCTGACAGAACTGCAGCATCTCGGCAGTGTTGCCAAAGACGAACATGACGCGCTCGCCGAGGGTGTTGAGCTTATCCATCTTGGCGAGGGCACGCTCGACGGTGAAGACGTTCAGGCGCACGCCCTGGGGCTTGGCCAGCTTAAGAGCGCCCTTCTTGATGTCATCGTTGGCGGCAGCGTTGTCGACGACGATGATGCGCTCGGCCTGAACCTTGGTGGTCCAAGTAAAGACGACCTGGCCGTGCAGCAGACGGTAGTCAAGACGTGCGAGGACGATCTTGGCGGGACCGGAGCTGTGACGGGACGCCTTGGCCTTCTTGGCGGGAGCCGCGGCGGCCTCGACCGGTGCGTTGGGGTTGGTCAGACCGGTGCGGGCCTCATTGATGAGGGCCGCGAGCTCGGCGCCCTTGACGGGGGCGGGGCTCATAGCAAGCGTGAGCGCCAACGGGATGTTGAAACCGCTGACAACCGTGAACTTCGTGCCGTTCTTGGAAAGCTCGACCATGTTGTTGTTGACCGAGCTGCCGAGCATATCGGTCAGCACATAGACGGTGTCGTCCGCGTTGAACGTGGCGATCATAGCCTCAACCTTATTGGTGATGGGCTCCTTGTCGTCACGAGCAAGCGACACGACGTGGACGTTCGACACGTCGCCGAGAACCATCTCGAGCGTGTCTTTGGCGCCTGCGGCCAGGCCGCCATGAGATGCGAGAATGATCTGATTCATCTTGCCTCCTCCTTTTCGTTATGGTCATTATAACGTCTTATACGTTGCTTATATTGCTAATTAGTATAAAGACCGTTCGCGGGTGAAAATCGACCGTTGACGGGTTTAACGTACTCGAAACGTTGGACTGGGTAGGCCGGCGCTAGCTGGATAACCCCAGGTCAGACCCTGCGCGCAATCCCCTATCGCACGAAGTACCAGGGGCTTTCCTGTACGGTGGGTTCCAGCGCAATGCCGGTGCGTTCCTTAAACAGATCCATGTCCTGAGATTTTTCGGTCCACCACGCGTTGGGCTTAAAGGTCATGCTCTCAATGACATGACCGACAAACACACTGTTGCGCAGCTTGGAGAAGTCGGTGTTCATAATCAGGATGGACGCGAGCACCAACACGATGCCCAGGACTTTAATCGCGCCGGCGGGCTCGGCGTAGACACCAATGCCCACCAGTACGGTGACGACCGTCTCGAAAGACATTACGACGGGAACTTTCGATGTCTCGAGCCCCATGGACAGACCCTGCATATATAAGATGTAAGCAACGGCTGTGGGGATGAGTCCAAAGCCAAGGAACAGCAGCAGCAGCTGTGGCGACATTGCCGCGGCGACATCCGGCCACGGAGCCGCGATAGCTGCCATAACCGCACCGCCAAAAACAAAGCCCCAAAACGTGACAGCCAGCGGGTGGACCGTCTTGGTTGCTATTCGGCTAAACACCGCGAGCGACGCACCACAAAGGCCTGCAATCACGCCCGACGTGACGCCCCAAACCGAAAAATGAAAACCGGAAAGGTCGCCATTGGTCACTGCAAGCACGCAGCCTACGATGTTAAAGACAATGGCAACGAGCTTGTTGGGGGTCACGTCCTCGCGATAAAGCACGCGGCCGAGCATGACGCCAAACACCGGCGAGGTGTAGAGCAGCACCGAGGCCGTGGACATGCCCACCTCGCCCATGCACTCGTAATAACAGGTGTTGGCGGCGGCCAAACCGACGATGCCGACAAGCGCACAGGGAACAAGCTCTTTAGGGCTTGCCTTGAACAGGGCCAGCGGACCCTGAGCCACGGTAGACCCCTCACCCGGACGGCAGCCCATAAACATCAGGACCGGCGCCAAGATAAGCGCTCCGACCAACAAGCGAAAGGCAGCCATGCTCTGGGACGAAACGCCCATGGCCGAGATGCCGTTTACAAAGATTCCGATGCTGCCCCACATAAGCGCGGCGATCAGCACCAGCACATAGCCCAGATTGCTTTTCTTCAACGCAGCCTCCTCGGTATTGTTTCCAATATGTTTCGTACTACGTTATAGTCGTTATATACATTTTTCAAGACACAATTCGGCGAACGAGGAAATGATTCCCAGGAGTGACCCCAAGTGCCAACCACGGCAACGCCGACGTTTTGGCAATGTCAGCGAGCGCCCGTCATTTGAGCCAAGGTGCCGTGAAATCAAAACCACCCCTAAAAGGGGTGGTTTGCTCTTAGGGTATAACCCTTGGATTTCCGGCACGCGTCTAAAGGCGCCGGCCCTCACGGGGTTCGGGCCGCACTGCAGGTTGACCCGTGACGGGCC
>NZ_JBBNLO010000010.1:0-72956 GCF_040092405.1 Collinsella sp. CLA-ER-H2 | reverse complement strand
CTACGAGGCATGGGTCGAGGCCGGACTTCCGCTCGATTGGGACAGGCAAGCCTTCGAGGCCGAGCGCAAAATGGATTCTAAAAAACACCTTGCCAAATAGGAGCGTCAGGACGCAAAGAGGCTCCGCAGCGCGAAGCGCGATGCGGAGCCTCTTTGCATGTCCGAGGACGTTCCGGAGAGAAACCCCGTCACGCCCCCGGATTCCCGGTGGGAGTTCTAGACCTTGTCGGCCTTAGTACATACCGCCGCCCTGCTGACCAGCGGTAGCAGCAGCGATTGCGTCCTCAAGCTGAGTGTTCTTGGGGACATCGGAGACGGTAGCCTCGGTGATGAGGATCAGGCTGGCGACAGAAGCAGCGTTCTGCAGGGTGACGCGGCTGACCTTGACGGGGTCGAGGACGCCCATCTCGATCATGTCGCCCCACTCGCCGTTGGCAGAGTTGAGACCCTGGCCGGCGGGCAGCTCGGCAACCTTGTCGACCACGACAGCGCCCTCAAAACCAGCGTTCTTGGCGATGGTAGCGACCGGAGCAGTCAGAGCCTTCTTGACGATATCGACGCCGATCTTCTCCTCGGGGTCGTCGATCTCGACAGCATCGAGCGCAGGAGCAGCGTCCATGAAGGCGACGCCGCCACCGGCGACAATGCCCTCCTCGACAGCAGCGCGGGTTGCCTGCAAGGCGTCCTCGACGCGGTGCTTGATCTCCTTGAGCTCGGACTCGGTAGCAGCGCCGACCTTGATGACGGCAACGCCACCGGAGAGCTTGGCCAGGCGCTCCTGGAGCTTCTCGCGGTCGAAGTCAGAGGTGGTGTTCTCCATCTCACCCTTGATCTGAGCGATACGAGCGTCGATGGCCTCCTTGGAGCCAGCGCCACCGACGACGACGGTGTTGTCCTTGGAGATGGTGACGGACTTAGCGGTACCGAGCATATCAGCGGTGATGTCAGCGACCTTCACGCCCAACTCGTCCAGGGCAGCCTGGCCACCGGTGAGGACGGCGATGTCCTCGAGAATGCGCTTGCGGCGATCGCCGTAGCCCGGGGCCTTGACGGCGCAGACGTTGAGGGCGCCACGGATCTTGTTGAGGACCAGGGTAGGCAGAGCTTCGCCGTCGATGTCCTCAGCGATGATGAGCAGGCCACGGCCAGCGCGCTGGACAGCCTCGAGAACGGGCATGATGTCCTGAACGCTGGAGATCTTCTGGTCGGTGATGAGGATGTACGGATCCTTCATCACGGCCTCCATGCGGTCGTTGTCCGTGACGAAGTAAGCGGAGACATAGCCCTTGTCGAACTGCATGCCCTCGACGGTGTCGATGGTGATGTCGAACGTCTGGGAATCCTCGACGGTGATGACGCCGTCCTTGCCCACGACCTCCATGGCCTCGGCGATCTTCTCGCCGACCTCGGGGTCACCGGCGGAGATGGTACCGACGGAAGCAATCTGCTCCTTGGTCTCGACCGGCTTGGCCTGCTTCTTCATCTCGGCGACGGCGGCGTTGACGGCCTTGTCGATGCCGCGACGGATGGCCAGCGGGTTGGCGCCAGCGGCGACGTTGCGCAGACCGTCGTTGACGATGGCTTGAGCGAGCAGGGTTGCGGTGGTGGTGCCGTCACCCACGGTGTCGTTGGTCTTGGTGGCGACCTCCTTCACCAGCTGAGCGCCCATGTTCTCGATGTTGTCCTCGAGCTCGATCTCCTTGGCGACAGAAACGCCGTCGTTGGTGATGGTCGGAGCACCGAACGTGCGCTGCAGCGCAACGTAGCGACCCTTGGGGCCCATGGTGACGGTAACGGCGTCGGCCAGAGTGTTGACGCCCTTGGCAAGCTTAGCGCGGGCATCGGTGTTGAACGTAATGTTCTTTGCCATGGTAGGTAATCCTCCAAAAGAAACGTGACTCGCGTCGCCGCTTCCGAGTCCTATGCGGCGGGCGCGTTCAAAGACGAATCAGAGATTCTGACGAGACTAGGCCTCGACAACAGCGTAGATGTCGTCGGCGCGCATCAGCAGATACTTCTCGCCGTCGACCTTGACCTCGTTGCCACCGAACTTACCGTAGATGACAACGTCGCCGACCTTGACGTCCATGGGGATGCGCTCACCCTTGTCGTTGACCTTGCCGGCGCCAACGGCAACGATGGTGCCACGCTGCGGCTTCTCCTGAGCGTTGCTGGCGATATACAGACCAGAAGCGGTCTTCTGCTCGGCCTCGTCGGGCTTGACCAGAACACGATCTGCAAGCGGCTTCAAAGACGACATGCTTGTCTCCTCCTTTTTGGGCCGCGCGGTTATACCACGCGAATTAACCCTTTTTGTTTGCGTACGCGTTGAATGGTACCCACGAATGGCGGGTTATACAACACAGAGTCAAAAAATCTTATTTTTTGGCACTTAGATTTTCTGAATGCCGGGGGATAACTTAGCAGTGGCTCCCGTGTGGCTCCGGAGGGGCGGGGCATAAGGTTTCCTGCTCGGGCAGTCCTGCTCGCACGAAGGCCACATTAAGTGGCCTTCGGCTCGTGCGGAACTCGCGATAAACCTTATGCCCCGCCCCTCCGGAGCCACACGGGAGGCAGGTTAACTAATTCGAGCCCGGCATTCAGAAAAGTCAGTGCAGCAAAAAGGCGATGCGGATAGCGACATGGGCATGGTTTTCGTTGCGAGCACGGGTCCCCTGGGGAGCACCGTGCATTTTTGGGAGTTTTCAGCAGGCCAGGGTGGCTGCATACGCGCCGGACATACCTTATTGGTCCCTAGAACGCCTTCAGCGGGCGGTTTTGGTCGGTGGGCAGACCCCGTTGGGACAAATGGGCGTACTTCGCGCCGTACCGGAGCCCAAAATGACGTCAATCTCCGTAACGTTACTCAGCCGCAGCGGCACCGGCAGAGCTCGCGGTGCTGAATACTCCGTTTTTTGCACGGCCCAGGCGGGGGTACATCAGGGCCGGAAAGAACATCTCAGCTTTTTTATGCAATCTGCAACTGGAAGTATGCAAAACACCATGAGGTTTCACTGCTGATGTCCAAATTGAACGCACGGAGCAGCACCTCAACCCCGCGCCCAAATCCAACAGAGCAGGGACGCACATGGCGGATCCTCACCGAAACGCAAACGCGGCTCGAGCGCCATCCCAAAATAAGCTGCCCGAGCCGCGTTTAACGGTAAGACATGAATACTTAGCGCTCGTAGATCAGGTTGCCGGCTAGGTAGGTGGCTTGGACTTTGGTGGCTTGGAGTTCTTGGGGGTCGATGGTGAGTGGGTTTTGGTCCAGGACTACCAGGTCGGCGTATTTGCCGGGTTCCAGGCTGCCGAGGCTTTGCTCGTCGCCCGCTGCATAGGCGCTGCCCAGGGTGTAGTTGCGCAGAGCCGTTGCCGCATCGATACGCTCGCTCGGCAACCAGCCGCCCTCGGGCCAGTGGCTTTTGGGGTCTTGGCGCGTAATAGCCGTGTAGAGCACGTTCATGCTGGTAACAGGCGTGATGGGGCTGTCGGTACCGAAGGCTTGGCGAATGCCGCGCTGCTTATAGGTTGCAAACGGCCACATGATGCGGCTGCGCTCCATGCCCAAATCGCGCTCGGGGCCGCCCGGATCGAGCGTGATGTGGCAGGGCTGGCTCGAGGCGACCACGTTGAGCTTGCGCAGGCGGTCGATGTCCTCGGGCAGGAGGTTCTCCAGATGCTCGAGTGTGTTATGGCCGTGCTGGGGCAGGCCGTACAGGTCGGCGGCCTCCTCAAAGATATCCAGCGCGGCATGAATCGCACCGTCGCCGATGACGTGGATACGCACAGTGTGGCCGCGCTCCGCAGCCGCCAGAACCAGCTTACGCATGCGCTCGGCAGGAACTGTCAGACGGCCCTGGTCGCCCGGGAAGCGCGGATTGGTATAGGGCTCGGTGAGATATGCCGTGTGTTCGCTCGACACGCCGTCGAAGAACTGCTTAAAGCCCGGTGCCGAAAGCAGCACATTGTTCGCGTAACGTGCCTGCAGCTCTTCCAAGCGCGACTGGTCATCCAGCAGCGTGGGGAACAGATGGGCTCGGATGCCCAACTTGCCGGCTGCCTGCAGTTTGTCGTAGACATCGTCGCGGATAAAATCGCAGCCCGGCATAGGCATGAGCGACATATCGCAGATCGAGGTGATACCCTGCTCGGCCATACGCCTCATTTGATCGGCGTAAGCGCTTGCAATGCGATCCTCCCCCAGCCACTCAAGGCAGCGCGGTAGCAGCTGCATGGCAGCCGCCTCGTGAGCAATGCCCGCGAGCTCGCCGCTTGCGTCCTTGTCGTAGCTGCCGCCCGCCGGAGGCTCGCTGTCGCGCGTGACGCCGAGTGCATCGAGTGCGCGGCTGTTGAGCCAAAGCGTATGCCCGTCGCCCGAATACATAACGCAGGGACGATCGGGGAATGCCGCATCGAGCGACGCCTTGGTAGGATGCTCGGGCGGGTCCCAACGGTAGTCGCGCCAGCCCTGCGTCACAACCCAAGCGTCATCGGGCAGGTCCTTGGAAAACTCGAGCGCGTGCTGCACCAGTGCCGCCTCGGACGTGCCCATATCCATGAGCATGTACGGCGAGGAACCGACCGAGGTATGGAAGAAGTGCAGATGAGCGTCATGAAAGCCGGGGCAGACAAACTGCTCGCCGTAGTCGATAACCGACGTGGCGGCAGGAGCGGCGGCGATCACGTCATCGGGCTCACCGACTGCGACGATACGGTCGCCTGCGATGGCAATCGCCAGCTCGCGGGCGGTATCGATGCCGTCTTGCGCGGTAAAGACGTTCTTGGAGCGGATAATCCGATCGATATGTTGCATGGGCATCCCCATCTCTGGCAGGAAATTCAACACCCCCGAGTGTACTCCCCCGCCCTTGTAACAAAACCCCAAGCGGCAAACGGCAACTTTACCAGCCCTAGCGGCAGGTGGCATACTGGAGAGAGCCTGTACGATTTTGCGATCAACCCAGCAAGGAGCAAATCGACCATGACGAAGACCAAGGCACAGCAGATTATGGCGGCGACCGAGGCTCGCGCGGCTGACGACGTCACCGCAGCCATCAAAGATATCGCTACCGAGTTTGAACCCTATATCATCAAGCAGCGCCGGCACTTCCATAAGCACCCGGAGCTGAGCCTTGCCGAGGAGCGCACGACCTCCGACATCGCCAACCAGCTCGACGCCATGAATATCCCCTACGAGCGTCCGCTCAAGACCGGCTTGGTGGCAACGCTTCGCGGTACCGCGTCGGATGCCTACCACGAGGACGGCACGCCGCGCCGCCGCATCCTGCTGCGCGCGGATATCGACGCCCTGCCCGTCACCGAGCAGACCGGCGAGGAGTTTGCCAGCGTCAACGAGGGCTGCATGCACGCCTGCGGCCACGACTGCCACATCGCCATGATGCTCGGCACGCTGCAGATCCTGCGCCATATGACCGACGACATCCACGGCGAAGTCCGCATCGTCTTCCAGCCCAGTGAGGAAAACGGCCAGGGCGCCAAACTCATGATCGGCACGGGCGTGCTCGACGGCGTCGATGGCGCCTACGCCGCGCACATCTGGAGCGAGGTTGACGCCGGCACCGTGAGCTGCGAGCCCGGTCCGCGCATGGCCAATACCGACTGGTTCCGCATCGATGTTCGCGGCACCTCATGCCACGGTGCCATGCCCCAGCGCGGCCACGACGCTGTCATGGTGGCCGCCGAGATCGTCAATGCCCTGCAGACCATCGTTTCGCGCGAGATCAGTCCCTACGAGCCGGCCGTCATTACCGTCGGCGAGCTGCACGGCGGAACCGCGCGCAACGTTATCGCCGGCACGGCCTACCTCGCCGGCACGGTGCGCACCTACGGCGATTCGACCCACGAGGAAATGCCGGAGCTTATGCGTCGCATCGTGGAGCATACCGCGGCCGCCTTGGGCGCCGAGGCAGAGCTCACCGACTACACCATCGCCAACTACAAGGTCGAAAACGACGCCGCCTCGAGCGAGCGCTGCCGTCAGGCCGTAATCAAGTGCTTGGGCCCCACCGGTCAAGGCCATTACCGTGGCACGCTTTCGGGCGAGGATTTTTCAGAGTACCTGCGCCGTGTACCGGGCGTGCTCGCCTTTGTAGGTACGCGCAACCCCAAGATTGGCGCCACGTACGCCCAACATTCCTGCTTCTACAAGATCGACGAGTCGGTGCTGGCAAAGGGCTCCATGGTGGCTGCCCAGTATGCCATCGACTTTTTGGCCGAGCCCACACAAGAAGAGCTCGACGGCCCCACGATTACCGCGGTCGCCGAAACCAACCCCGACCTGGCCGCCAAGTTGCGCTCTGCCAAGACCACGGCCGCCGAGGCCCGCGACGCCATGCACGATGCCCGCACCGCCCGACACGCCGCAATCAAGGGCATCCACGATGCACGTGTCGCCGCTCGCCGCGAGGAGAAGCACGACGAGTAGTCGATCCACGACCATCTCGCAGTCATAGCCGCATCGCGATATCAAAGCGGGGGCGGACGCTTCGGCACGTCCGTCCCCGCTTATTTGTCAAGCGCTATTTCTACCGTTTCCACCCCGTCCCCAAATGGCAGGTGGCAGGGTTACTCGTCCTGCGGGTCCTCGTCGGAGCTTGGCGCAGGCTCGGGCTCAGGCGCAGGCTCGGGCTCCGGTTCCGGCATGGGCGCGGGCTCGGGCTCAGGCACGGGCGTGGGCTCAGGCTCGGGCTCGGGCTCGGGCTCGGGCGCAGGCGCCGGCGCCGCAGCGGAATCGGATACGGGCGCTGCGTCGGCGGCAAAACCAGCCGGAGCAGACTTCTTCTCAAACGGCAGCACAAAAGTCAGGACGTCGTCCTTGTCCTCGTCGGCCCACTCGCTTGCGTAGCGCGCGACCCAATAGCCAACGGCACGGTGCTTGAGCATCTTGCCAAAGACCGTGAGGAATACCGTGACAAACGCCGTCAGCACCAAGAACAATACGAGCGTGATGCCACCGCCGGTAACAAGCGCCTCAATAGCCGTAGGACGGTAGTAGTAGCTATACATACCGACAGAGGCAATGGTGCCAAAGACGAACGTCAGGATCCAGGTGACAACGTTGGCGACCAGGCCCGTCAAAAACTCGGGAAGGAACGAAGCGCAGAACAGTTTGGTCTTGTTGTGCTTAAAGGCCGCCCAGACCTTATCGAGCGAAAACGCGCTCTCGACACGACCGGTCACCGCAAAGTGCATCACGGCAATGTCGGCGAACATCTTAAAGAAGACCCCCAAGACCGCCGTGGCAATCATAGCCAGGACAAGCAGGCCAAGCGAGCCGAACAGCGCCGCCTCGAGTGCATAAGAGCCGTAATACGAATACGAGCCCGCGGCGCCAATTACCACGCTCTCCACCAGCGAAAGCACTACACCGATAACGGGAATGGCAGCGATAACCTCGAGCACGACCGAGATAACGCTCGAAAAGACTCCGAGGCCAAACGACGTGGAACGCATGAGTGGACGATCCATACCGTCATCAACCTTGAGCGACAGATCGCGACCCCACTCAATACCAAAGCCGGAACCACACACGCTCGCAATGCAAGCTGCCAAAAAGCCGATGGCAGCCGCGATACCGCCGATAACGGGAATGAACAGCACGAGCACTGACACGACACAGATGAGCGCCGGCAAAAAGGCGATCTGGCACACGCGCTGCAGCACGCCCGGCGTCTTGGTCATGTCCTCAAACGCCTGAGCCACACAGCCCTTGGACGCATTCGCCACGGGCGGTTGCGGAACAAACTGCTGGGGCTGACCCTGAGGGGCAGAGGCTGCGGCACCGGTATTGGGGGCACCACACGCACCACAGAACTTATCGTTGTCGCCCATGGGGGCACCACACTGCGAACAGAACATCGAGATCATCCCTTCGTATCTTGAGCGAATCATCTGGATCGCAAACGATGTCTTTGGCATCATTATCACCCAATGTGGGGACAAATACTCCAACATGACGCATTTGCAATGCGCAGGGCGCTATTCGATTGTTTGATAAGCTCGACCGCGTTAGTTCGTTCCGCGGAAGCCCTTGCCGACGATCTCGGAGCTGTCGACGATCGTGATAAAGGCACCCGGATCGATCTCGCGAGCATAGCGACGCAGCTGCACGGCCTCGCGACGACTCAGCACGCTCATAATCACCGTCACGCACTTGCCCGAAAAGGCACCGTAGCCGCGGCTGATAGTCGCCGTACGGTTGAGATGTTTGACGATAAACTCCTCGACTTTGCGCGGCTCGGAGCAAATGACCGTGCAGACTTTGCGCAGGTGAATGCTCTCGATGGCCTTGTCGACCACAAGCGTCTTGGCAAACAGGCCAAGCACGCAATACAGACCGACGCGCGGGCCGTACAAGAAGGCCGCGATGGTCACGATGCCGATATCGACCAACAGCAGGGCGCGGCCAATCTCGAGCGTCGTGCGACGTTTGAGGATCATGGCGAGAATGTCCGTGCCGCCCGTCGAGGCACCAATATCAAAGACGATGGCGCTGCCGAGCGCCGGCAGAATCACGGCAAAGCACAGGTCGAGCCACATATCGCCCGTCATCGAGACATCGGTCGGAATAAAGAGCTCAAACAGCGAAACATAGGCGGACAGCGCAAACGAGGCGAAGACGCTCCACAGGATTGCCTTGCGCTCCAAAAAGATAAAACCCAAAACGACGAGAACCGCGTTGATAATCCACATAAAGACGCCGACGGGCAGGGTCGGGAACAGCGTGGACAGAATGACCGACACGCCCGAGGTGCCGCCAAAAGCAAAGTGATTAGGGGTTTTAAACGCGACGATGGCAAAGGCCGTGAGGATCAGGCCCAGATTGAGCTCGGCAAAAAAGCGCGGAAAACCTGGCTCCTGGCTGCGCTTTTGGCCGGCACGCTCGCCGCGCTCGATATCGGTGCGATCAACCACGCGCTCCATCGGCACCACGGGAGGACGACGCACCTCCTCGGCAGCACGCGATGCCGCCTCTGCCGCGGCGGCCTCAATTGCCCATGCCTTGCTTTCTGTTTCGTGCTCGTCGGCCATTACGGCAACTCCTCGTTAACAATTTGGAAACAATGTGCCCATTAGGGTAACGCGGAACGTGGGGATTGCAACCCTTAGTTAGACGAGCGGTATGCCTACATCGGGAGCGTACAGAAACGGCCGGCCACGCTTTTGCTTGCGCGGTCGGCCGTTTAACGTTTTCGCAGATAAAACCTGCCAAAACAAACCTGTCCCTTTTTGGTTGGTTACTCGTGCTGGCTGGTGCGGTGCTCGTACTCCTCGGGGGTGATGACGTCTTCGATACGCAGGTTGACGCCCGCCACCTCAAGGCCAGTCATCGCAGCCAGGCGCTCGGTCACGCGCGTCTTGACGTCATCGAAGATCGCAGGAGCGTAAGCGCCGTACTCGATAATGACGGAGATGTTAACGACCACACGGTTATCATCGGTAACCTCGACCGTTACGCCCTTGGTCAGATTCTCGGCGCCAAACTGCTCCTGCACAAAGTGCATGAGGTTACCCTTCATGCCCAGGACGTGCGGAACCTCACGGGTGGCCATGGCGACAATTTTCTCGATTACGCCGTTAGAATAGGTCAGCGAGTCCTCGGACTCATCCGGCTCCTCATCATCCTCGTCCACCTCGGACTCGGTCTCCACCTCGGCGAGAGACTGACCTTCGAGTTCTACATCCTCGGCTTCGGCGACGACCGCCTCGTTCTCCTCGAGCTCGGTATCGGCTACATCGACCTTCGTATTAAAAGCCATGGTTCCTCCTTATGCCCACCGCACACGCGGCGGTCGAATACGTGCTAGTGGCCGCTAAACAGACGACCGAAGAAGTTGACGATACCGTTCTCGCCGTCGCGGATCTGGCCGATCACGGCACCGATCAGCACAAAGAACGCGATGACCAGCGTATCCCACAGGCCCAGCGTGAGCACCAAAACGGCAAGAATAAAACCCGCGACGGCACCAAGCGTGGTGTTGGGGTGGCGCACGGCATAGCTCCAGATAGCAGCCCCGGTTCCCTTGATGAGACCCATAGCCTCGTCAAAGTCGTTGGCGGCGGCGTCATGCTGCTCGCTGGCCTCGGGCTTGGTGTCGGCGGCCTCGCCTGCCTGCATAGCGCTCTGGTCGATCGTCAGGCGCGGCGTGCGGGCGGTCTTGTCTTGATTGGTATCACTCACCGGAAACCTCCACGGTCTGGACGGTAGTCTTGGACGGTAAAAAGCGGACGCGCGCGGACGTACCCGGCGTGCCGAGCATGGTGTCGCAGGCCTCCTCGATACGCTGCTGCATCGCGGTAGCAAGAGAAGCGACGTCCCTATCGTCGAGCGCGATAGCCTCGACCTTAAAACGGACGCGCGACTCGTCGGAGCCCTGCACGCGTGCCTCGATACGCTCAATCATCACGCGGTCGTCGCGCTCGGCGGCGGCCCTGGCACACGAGGAAAGCGCCGCGAGGGTGACCTCGATATTGCGCTCCCCCGCCGGATGCACGCAAGACGGCTCACGACGGGCAAACATCAAGCGAAAGAAGCCCACCAGCACACCAATCGCCACAACGCCGGCACACACCGTAACGACGATACGCGGCATGGGATCGCGCATCAGCAGCATAAAACGATACGTATACGGTCCCCAGAACTGGCAGACAAGCGTACCCAGTGCCACGATGGCGGCGGCAAGGTACACGATCGCTAGGGCTCGTTTGAGTACGCGCACGCGCGCTCCCTTCAGGTTTCGGTCCACAGAATGCAAAACGATTCGCATCATTATAAAAGAGCCGGGTCCGGTGCTGTACGCACGCGGATCCGGCTCATCTATTCCACGAGGCTTGCATGCTCGTTTCATTATGCCCAGATATGCACGGCTTAACCCGTGCAGGCGCTACTCCTCCTCGAGGGCAGCGATGACCTCGTCGGTCATATCCATGGTGCTGTAAACATCCTGGACGTCGTCGAGCTCCTCGAGACGGTCGATGAGGCGCTGGACCTTCTTGGCGTCGGCACCGGAGACCTCGGTCGGGGTGGTCGGAACCATAGTGGTCTCGGAGCCCTTGACCTGAATGCCCTGCTCCTCGAGCGCCTTGGAAACAGCCATGACGTCGTTGGCGGCGGTCCAGACAATCCACTCCTCGCCGGCGTCCTCGTAGTCCTCGCCACCGGCCTCGGCGATTGCCATCATGAACTCATCCTCGTCACCGGCAGCACCGTTGGCGATCATGGTCTCCTTCTTGGCGTTCTCGTCCAGGATCTCCTTGGCGACGACGATCTGGCCCTTGCGCTCAAACTGGAAGGCGACGGAGCCGGAGGTGCCCAGGTTGCCGCCAGCGTGGGAGAAGGCGGAACGGACATCGGCGGCAGTGCGGTTGCGGTTATCGGTCAGGCAGTCGACGTAGACGGCGACACCGGCGGGACCATAGCCCTCGTACACGATGTTCTCGTAGACAGCGGCGTCGGCACCCGAACCGAAGGCCTTGTCGATAGCGGACTTGATCTTGTCCTTGGGCATGGACTGAGCCTTGGCCTTGGCAACGGCAGCGGCGAGGCTGGCGTTGTTCTCGGGCAGCGGGTCGCCGCCGAGACGGGCAGCAACGGTGATGTTGCGGCTCAGCTTGGAGAAGAGGGCGGAACGCTTGGCGTCCTGCGCGCCCTTACGATGCTTGGTTGTGGCCCACTTAGAGTGTCCGGACATACGTGTCTCCTATCGGTTTCGACCTAAAGCCCAGCGCAGATGCTCGGGCAATATAAACAAACGTCGTTATGATATACCTACTGGCCTGTGAGATAAACCCCAAAATGAAGGCGTCGTGATGATGCAGCCCCTTGGCGCAAAGTAACCTGCCCCCTTTGCACCAAATTAGGACCAGAGGAGGTCGCTGCGGGTGATGGTGGCGCCGATGGCAAAGGGCATGCAGGCGATGACCGGATACAGGTAGCGCATGTAGGTCGAGCCGTTGCAAGGACCGATCAGGCACACGGCGAGCACGCCCAGCAACGGCACCCAAATGGCCAGCCCGCGCCACGAATGACGACGCAGCAGATAGGCCACCACGGCGATCATAATCCACACATAGGTGGCCGAGCTCATGGCGAGCGAGATAAACGGGATGCGTTGTACTGCCACGCGATACAGGTTGATCAGGTGGTCGCACCAGCGCACGACCTTGCTATCGACCGGATGGAAGTCAAAGTACTTGAGGTTATCGGGCTTCGCCATGATCTCGGCACTGCGCGCCGTGCTGTAGACCCACACATCGCGGGCACTCGGATAAAAGTAGCCGTAGTAGTTATTGATGAGCGCCGAGATATAGCACTCGGGATCCTTTTTGAACATCTGGGCCCACACCTCAAAATAGGCCTTGATGTCCTCCTGCGAGGCGTACTCGTTAAAGCAATTTTTGACGGCGTCCGACTTATCCGGGTTGTAACGGCGACCCAGATTCTCGTACTTGAGCACACGGTCGATCACGGCACGCGCTTCGTCGGTCACCAGACCGTCGCAAGGAGCCTCCACGATAGTGCCGTCCTCCTTAACCGTGGGGTTGACGCCCGAGTTGAGGCCGTCGTGCTTTTGGACGAAACGAGCCGTCTGCTGGAACGGAATCGAGAGGATTTCGCGCTTGGAACCAGGCGTGATGTCGTGCGCCGGCATAAAGACCTTGGTGAAGTACATATTAGAGGCAAGGCAGAGTGCAAGCACCGCAAGAACTCCCACCCAGCGGAAACGCGGGATGGCGCCCGAAGGTGCAGCACTAGCCTGCTTGGCCGCACGACGAGCCACATGCACGTCCCAGGCACAAAACGCCGCCGCGATTACGCATGCCGCCAGCGGAAACACCAGACCGCCGTTGCGCAAAAACGTGGAACCCATAGCACCCAGCACGAGCAGCAGCCAGTCATGGAGCGCAAAGAGCACGGGCCTCTGTTCGCCCGCACGTTCGGCATTGGCGTCGCGACGGGGCAGGCCGCAGGCCACGAGCTTCACGGTCTGCACCAACAGCACCAAAAACGCGTCGGCAAAGAGCACGTCTTTGGTGAGCAGCGCCGCGTAGTTGGAGAATATCGGCATAAACGCAAAGAACAGCAGGATAATGCCGCGGACCGGCAGGCTCACACCCAACTTGCGCAGTAACGAGATGGAATAGGCCATGCAGGCAGCCGTGATCACAAACTGAGTGCAGGTGTAGATGGCAAGGCCCGCGTTGGCGCTGTTAAACAGCGAAAGGCCCAGCTGGACACACGAGCCGATGATGGCGGTGTGCGCCACGGGGTGGTGCCCATTGAGCAACACATTGGGGTTGAGCAGACGCAGGTAGTCGCTCGTGCCGTTGGGGTAGTTGAACCACTGGCGAATCTGCGCGCCCGTGTCTCCCATAAAGAGGCCGGACAGCGAGGCGATGAGCGTGGGCGCCCAGGCGATCATAAGCACCAGGAGGGGCCCGGCAAAGGGATGGACCGAGAGCACGGTATGGGTCACGCGCCATACGCGGCCAAAGTGCGCTTCGGAAAACGGAATGCGCCGAGAGCTCAGCCAATCCAGACACTCAAAAGCCAGATAGAAGGCAACGACCGCTAGGAGCATCCAGCCCGCGCCGCCGATCCAGGCACAGATGATGCGGGCCTTGTCGCCAAGCACAATCTCGGCCGAGTCGGTGAGGTCGTAGCTGCGGCCAAACACCATACAGATGGCAAAGAACAGCGACGGCAGGATGACCGAAGGGCGCCAAGCGTCGCCGCGGCCAAAGAAGACGTAGCGAAACGGCAGCGTGAGCAGGTAGGCAAGCGCGAGCAGCATGACTGCGTCGGTATGCCCGGCAAACGAGAGGAGCACCTCGTAGCAGACGTACAGCATACCCGAGGCTTTGGGGTCAATCGCCAAGACCGCGTTACTCGACACGGGGGCGGGGTCGATGGAAAACGCCGTGGTCGCCAACAGCGCGAGCAAAAATGCGATGAGCGTCTGCTTGGCTGGGTAGCGCTTAAACCAGACGATGCGAGCGGCGTCGCGCGCAGCCGTTGTGGAGAGGTCGGAATCCTTCACAGTTCAAAGAGCCTTTCTAGAAACCTGCCAAAAAGGGACAGGTTTATTTTGGCAGGTTTTATCTGGGGAGACGTTACGGTTCTGTCATCGTTGCCCAGCGAATCACCACAAAGGTGCCTGTCCCCTTTGTGGTGGTTAGGCGTCGAGGTAGATGCGCTGGGGTTGGTTGCGGCGACGAGCAAAGATGATGAGCGCCAGGCCCGCGATTACGAGCGGCAGGCTCAGCAGCTGACCCATGGTGATGACGCCGCCCAGCAGATAGCCCAGCTGCGCATCGGGCACACGCACAAACTCAATCAAAAAGCGAACGATGCCGTAGCCCATCACAAAGACGCCCATAAACGTGCCTTGGGGCAGTAGCGGCTTTTTGCGGCTGAGCACCTGCAGAATGCAAAAGAGCACGATGCCCTCAAGAAATGCCTCGTAGAGCTGGGAGGGGTGACGCGGCATATCGCCCGCGGTGCCACCGAAGACCACGCCCCAGGGCAGATCGGTCGGCTTGCCCCACAGCTCACCGTTGACAAAGTTGGCACAACGGCCCAGGCACAAGGCCAGCGGCGCGCCTACGACGGCAAGGTCTGCCAAAGTCCAGGCATCGAGCTTATACATGCGGCACACGATGATGCCGCCGATAATGCCGCCCACCAAGCCGCCATGGAAGCTCATACCGCCCTCGTTGGTGGCAAAAATCTCGAGCGGATGGGCCCAGTAGTAGCCGTCGCCGTAAAAGACGACGTAGAACAGGCGCGCACCGATAATGAGTCCAAAGACCACACCGACTACGACGCTCGTCAGGTCGTCAATCGTGATGTTAAAGCCCCAACGGCGCTGCGTGCGGTACATGACGACCGCCGTGAGCAGGGCGCCGACCACATAGGCCAGACCGTACCAGTAGATAGTGATGGGACCCGCCGAAATCGCGACAGGATCAAGCATATGGTAGAGGTCGTTGAGCATGTCGATCCCCCTGCTCCCTACATACAAATGCGGCCGCGGGCCTTACGCTCGCAGCCGCATATTTGGGCGTAACGTCTATGCGGAGTTTGCCGTCCGCAGCTTTCGCATCTTAGAACGGCGCGTACTCGTCGTACAGGTCCTCGGCCTCGCCGGAGACATTGACCTGCTCGACGCGGGTAACGCCGGGCACATGCTCCTTGAGGATGCGCTCGATACCCATGGACAGGGTCAGCGAGCTCATGGGGCAGCCGGCGCAGGCGCCCTGCAGCTCCAGCTTGACGACACCCTCGTCGTCGACGCCCACATACTCCATATCGCCGCCATCGGCCTGCAGGTTGGGGCGAATCTCCTCAAGAACCTTCTTAAGCAGCTCTTCGTTAACAGCCACAGGGGCTCCTTTCTCACAATAACGCGGGCATGCCCGCGGACAGGGGCTATGTTACTACAGCCATGTACCCGCTTGAGCGCCAGCCATGCGCGCGGACACGACTTTCACGAGCAGTCAATTTGGGACGGGGCTCTTTTGGCTGTTTTTGCCGCCAGCTGGCATTGGCACGCGCTACTGCTGAGCTTGCTCCCCGGTACCAATATGGACATCGACGATGACCTGGCGGTAGCTGATGCCGCAGGAGTCGAGGATACGGCGGCTGATACGGCCGTCATCGGTGTCGGCATACTTGTTGTCCAGGTAGACGACCTCGCCCACGCCCACCTGCGCCAGGATCTTGGCGCAGTCGTGGCACGGAAACAGCGTGACGTAGACCGTGGAACCCTCAAGGTCTTTGAGCGAGCCGCGGTAGTTGAGCACGGCGTTTGCCTCGGCATGCACCACGTAGTTGTGCTTGTCCTGTAACGGGTCATCGCTCGTTCCCCACGGGAAAAAGTCGTCGTTGAGCGCCGAGGGCGTGCCGTTGTAGCCCACCGAGAGGATGCGGTGGTTGGTGCTGGCGATGCACGCGCCCACCTGCGTGTTGGGGTCCTTGCTGCGGCGCTGCGCGGCAATGGCCACGCTCATAAAGAACTCGTCCCAGCTAATGACGTCGCGGCGCTTGCCCGACGCAGTTTGATGAAGATCGTCCGACATGGCAGACACCTCCGTAATCGCAACATTTTGACCCATTGTAGCAGGTAGGTGGTGGGGGCGTTTGTCCCACCGACTTCCTCGTCCTACGCGCGGCGGGGCTTTTGGTTGATGCGGTAGAGCTCGGCCAGACCTCGCAGCGTGAGCGCGTCGTCGACCGTCAGGCTGTGGCCGACCAACGCCGCGAGCGCCTCGGCATCGTCGCCGGTAATGACGATGGGCACATCGCCCTCCCCCGCTGCCTTGGTCGCGCGCATCTCGGCAAGCACCATGTCGAGCATGCCGTCGATGCGTGCTACCTCGCCTAAGACCACGCCCGAACGCATGGCCTCGCGCGTGTTGCGGCCGATGACATGCGTCGGTGCCGAGGGCTCAACCTGGGGCAGGCGCGCCGCAGCGGCCGAAAGCGAGCGGGCACCAAGCGCCAGACCCGGCGCGATGACGCCGCCCACAAAGGTACCGTGCGCATCGATGACCTCGATATTGGTCGTGGTGCCAAGATCGATCACGATGCACGGCGAGCCGTAGACGGCGCGGGCCGCCACGGCATCGGCGATGCGGTCGGGACCGATCTCGGCCGGGTCGTCGTAGTGCACGGGCATGCCGGTCTTGAGACCCGGCCCCACGGTGAGCACGCGCCCCGTACAGGTGCGGGAAAGTGCCGCCTTCCACGGGCGCTCGAGCGCCGGCACCACGCAACTCAGCACGGCCGCCGCGGGCACGAGTGCGCCCAGTATGCCCGCATCGGCCGCAAGGGCGCCCATGACCTGCGCGAGCCTCATGCGCGCCTCATCGGCTGTAATGCTCGCCGGCGTGGTGATCTCGCACGTCGCAAGTGGACATTCCTGCGCCGCAGCCGAATCCTCTGCAAACAGGCCAAAGCGAATGAACGTGTTGCCCACGTCGACCGTCAATATATATGCGCACCCATTAAGCATCGTCGGCGCTCCTTTCGTCTGCCCAGCAGTATATCCCGTATACAAATGCATCCCAAATTAGCTGCTTTTGGCGGAGCGCAGGGCGGGCGATGCCGCTATACTGGTGCGCGGTCGTTTGCGAGCTCACGCGGCGGCCCTTGGTAACCCGACTTCCCGCGCCGTATACGTAGCGGCGCTCCCGGGGGAAGCGGATATACGCAAAGGAGTTATATATGAGCAATCCCTCGAACCGCGCCTCGATGCGCGGGCAACTCACGCTGCGCGGCGTCGTCATCGGCGTCCTTGGCTGCGTGATTATCACGGCAAGCTCGGCCTACACGGCGCTCAAGATGGGCGCACTCCCCTGGCCGATCGTCTTCGCTGCCGTCATCTCGCTGCTCTTCCTTAAGCTCATGGGCAACGCCAGCCTCAACGAGGCCAACGTCACCCACACCATCATGTCCGCGGGCGCCATGGTCGCCGGCGGTCTGGCGTTTACCATCCCAGGCGCCTGGATGCTGGGCTATGCCGACCAGATCAGCTGGCTCGACATGTTCATCGTGGCACTCGCCGGCACCATCCTGGGCCTGCTGGCCACGGCACTCATCCACCGTCACTTTATCGTGGATGCCGCGCTTGAGTTCCCCACCGGCAACGCCGCAGCTCAGACCCTGCGTGCGACCGAGGCCGGCGGCAAGACCGGCAAGCAGCTCTTTGGCTCCATGGCCCTCGCCGGCATCTATAGTGTGCTGCGCGACGCCCTAGGCGTGGTGCCCAGCATGCTGTGTACGCTCAACATCCCCGGCGTGACCTTTGGCATCTACAACTCGCCCATGCTGCTCTCCGTCGGCTTCCTCGTGGGCTTCGCCCCGGTCGCCTTCTGGTTTGCTGGCGCGCTGCTGGGCAACTTTGGCATCATCGTGGGCGGCACCGCTGCCGGTCTGTTCGACGTTATGACCGCACAGGGCATCGTCAAGTCCCTGGGTATGGGCCTTATGATGGGCTTTGGCGTCGCCGTCGTCCTTAAAGACATCCTGCCGCAGGTCGCCGGTATCGTCCGTGGCCTCGCCGCCGACAGCTCCACCGACACCGACGAGCAGTCGCTCATCTCGGGCTCCCTTAAGCTCGACGCTGGCATCATCGACCTGGGCGCTGCCGCCATCGCCGTGATCATCGCCATCGTGCTCGACCTTGGCCCCGTTCCGGCCGTCATCGTCACGCTGTTCACCTTTGTCACCACCATCATGAGTGCGCAGAGCTGCGGCCAGACGGGCATCGACCCCATGGAGATCTTTGGCCTCATCGTCATGCTCATCGTGGCGGCCTGCGCTCAGATCGCCCAGGTCAAGCTGTTCTTTATCGCCGGCATCGTGGCCGTGGCGTGCGGCCTTGCGGGCGACGTCATGAACGACTTTAAGGCCGGCGCCGTGCTGGGCACCAACCCGCGCGCGCAGTGGATCGGCCAGGCCATCGGCGGCATCGTGGGCGCCCTTGTTGCCGCCGCCGTCATGGTCGCACTCGTCACCGCCTATGGCCCGGACGCCTTTGGCCCCGACAAGAGCTTTGTGGCCGCGCAGGCAAGCGTCGTCGCCACCATGGTCTCGGGCATCCCGAGCGTGCCGTGGTTTGCGGGCGGCTTTATCGCCGGCATCGTCATGTACTGGCTCGGCATTCCGGCCATGATGATCGGCCTGGGCGTGTACCTGCCGTTCTACATGTCGCTCACGGCTTTCCTGGGCTCCTGCGTTAAGCTCGCCTACGACAAGTGGGCCGCTCACCGCGACGCCGAGGCCGGTCTTTCGGACGAGGAAAAGGCCGCCAAGGATGCCGCCTTCCAGGAGCAGGGCCTGGTTGTCGCCAGCGGCCTGCTCGGTGGCGAGTCTATCGTCGGCGTTATCCTGGCGTTTGTCTCTGTTGGCCTGAGCCTGCTGGGATAAGCTGAGCAGCTGCTCGACAGCAACCATATTGCCTACGATTTGCCCGGTCGGTAGCTTTCGCGGCTATCGACCGGGCTTTTTGATACCAACGCAAAGAGAGGCCGGCGCACTGCGTTTAACAGCGCGCCGGCCTTATCGGTTAAGCTATCGAAGCGTTCCTGCTGTGAACCGAAGTTCGTTGCAGAATCTACGCTCGAAACGCTACATCTGCTTGCGGCGACGATCGCCCAGCGTCACACCCGCAGCCACGAGTGTAATACCGCCGATGACGAAGACCTCGCCCGCAAGCGCGGAGTCATCACCGGTCTGGGCGAGCGCGGCCGACGTTGCCTTCTTCTTGGCGACAGGAGCCTTTGCAGCAGCCTGCGCAACCTGAGCCTTGGCCTGCGGCTCAGCCTTGGGATGATACTTGTCGTACTCGGCCTGCGCGGCAGCCAGGGCATCCTTGGCATCGCCAAGCTCGGCAAGCGCGGCGGCATAGACGTCGTTGGCATCGGACAGCTTGGCATCGGCATCGCTCAGAGCAGCCTTGAGACCAGCAGCGGCATCAACGGCGGCCTTATAGCGAGCGTAGGCTGCGTTCAGCTTGACCAGCTTCTCGTTGCCCGTCGTGCCCGCGGCAAGGGATGCCTTGTGGTCGACAGCCTCAAGATCGGCCTTGAGTGCCTCGTCGTTGGCAAGCTCGGCCTTGGCCTTGACGATCTCGAGGTTCGCATCGACGACGGCTTCGTTGGCGGCCTCGAGCTGCTTCTGGGCATCGGCGACACCGGCGACGGCAGCGTCATAGGCGGCCTTGGCGTCGTCGACCGCCTTCTGGGCGCCGGCGAAGCGCTCGAAGGCCTTGTTTGCGCCGGCCAGCTCGCCCTCGGCGGCCTTGGCCTTCGCCTGTGCGTCGGACAGGGCCTGCGTCTTGGCGGCAACTGCCTGCTTGGCGTCCGAAAGAGCGGTCGCGGCGTGCGCGTCTGCGGCCTGAGCCTTGTCAACGCCAGCTTGGGCAGCACCGTCGGCCTTCTTGGCCTCGCCTAGCGTGCCCTGCTTGTTCGCAAGGTCCGCCCTAGCGGCGTCACGCTTGGCAGTGAGATCCTTGACCGAAGCAGTGGCGTTGTCATACGCCTCGTTGGCCTTGTCGGACTTTGCCTTGGCGGCATCGCGGGCGCTGCGAGCCTTCGCCTTGTGAGCAGCGGCATCGGCCGCCTTCTTCTTGCTGTCAGCAAGCGCGGCGTTTGCCTTGTCGAGGGCCGCCTGGGCAGTAGCGGCCTTGCTCTTGGCGGCATCGAGCTTGGCCTGAGGCGTCTTGACGTCGATGCCCTTGAGTTTGGCTTCGGCGGCGTCGTATGCCGTCTTCGCGGTGGCGGTTCCGGACTTAGCCTTCTCGTACTCACCCTTGGCGGTGTTCATGTTCACATCTGCTGCGGTGAAAGCGTCCTGGGCGGCATCCTGCCCGTTTACAGCTGCGAAGTAAGCTTCCCTAGTAGTTCCAAAGTTCTTCTGCGCCTCGGCGAGCTTGCCCTGAAGCTCCTTGAGCTGCGCCTTCTGCGCCTGCGTGCCGCCTGCGTTGTAGGCAGAGTCGATGTAGTCGTTCACGAGCTTCTTGAACTCGGAGACAGTGAAATCCATCTGTCCCGTGCTTCCGCTATAGTCGAAAACGGTTACCTCGGAATCGCTTTTCTTACCGCTACCGGTTGCGATGCCGATAGCCTTCGCACCGGCATCGATGATGTTGAGATAGTGCCCGCACTCATGGTAGATGCTGTAATGGTGCTGGTAGATATAGTAGGAATCATATCGATGGCTTCCAAGTGCGTCACCATACTGCTCGACGTACTTATCGAACGCCTTTTTCTCCTGGGTGTAGAGACCGGTATATGGCCAGCCAAGCGTATCCTCGGTCTCGCCTCCGGTGTATGCCCCGCCGCCGCCTGCAAGATTCTCACCTTGATCGAAATAGCAGTTCGAGTGTCCCCAGATGTTCGATGAATATGATGCATTAAGGGCGGCTGCCACAGTCATGCGGAGGCTGACGCTGAGCGCCGACTGACCGTTCGCCTTGCGGAGGTTGTTCTGGGTGTCGAGATATGTCAAGGCGTTGCGCATCTGCTTCAGGGAGAGCGGGTTGGTGTCACGAGACATGTCATGATCGACGTACTGGTCATACCATTCGGCCTTGTCAGCGGCACCGGTCAGCATCGATACGGCTTCCTGGGCGTTCTTTTTCTGCGTGGCTGTGAACTGGCTGCCGCCGATGATGTAGTTCATGAAGCCGAACATACCCTGACTGATGACTTCCTGGTCAACGGTCATGTTGGACTTTAGGTCTGCAATCTGCTGCTCAAGAGCCTCAACCTGGGCATTAGCAGCGTCATAAGCCTTTTCCGCGGCGTTCGAAGCGGCGCAGGCTGCCTCCCACTCGCTGCGCTTCTGCTTGCGAACTTCGACAAGCTTATCGTACGCGGTCTTCTTGTCTGCTTCGGTCTGCTGTGCCTTCTCGTATGCGGCCTTGGCGGCGTCACGCTTACTGGCCGCGTCCTTGTACTCCTTGTTTGCCGCATCGTATGCAGACTGGGCAGATGCCACAGCAGCGTTGGCGGCGTTGGCCTTCTCCTGCGCGGCAGCGACGGCAGCCTGGGCGGCCTGCAGATTTGTCTGTGCGGTGGCGTCGGCATCCGTCGCGGCATTGAGCTCCGTCTGCGCGGTCTTGAGCTCACCAGCAGCAGCTTTCTTGGCGGCCTCAAGCGCACTCAGGTCAACACCCGTACCCGAGACGGCAGCATCGAGCGCGGCCTGCGCCTGGTTGAACTTCTGCTGGGCGTTATCGCGCGCGGTGGTCGCAGCGGCGAGAGCAGCGGCAGTCTCCTGCTTCTTGGCCTGAGCGGAAGTCAGAGCGGCCTCAGTGTCCTTCTTTTCCTGCTGGGCGCTGGCCTCGGCAGCCTTGGCCTGGTCCAGATTGGCCTGTGCAGTAGTAACGGCCTTATTGGCGTCATCGAGCTTTGCCTGCGCGTCCTCGACGGCCTTCTTGGCGGCCTCGTACTCGTCCATACCCATGGCCTCGAGCTTGGCCTGGGCATCATCGAGGGCCTTCTTGGCCTCATCCTGCTTTGCCTTGGCGTCCTTGAGCGCCTGGGTCTTATCCTCGACACTCTTGTTGGCCTGATCGAGCTGATCGTTCAGGTCGCCCAGCTTCTTCTGCTGCTGTTCGGTCTTTTCGACGGTGGCTTTGAGCTCGTCAATCTTCTCCTGGAGCGCGGCGACTCCTGCTGCGTTCTGCTCGATTTCGTTGTCGCTCACAGCCTGCGAGGCCTGATTCTTTTGCTGCTGCGCCTGCTTTTGAGACTGGCCCGCCGCGTCGGCCTTCTTCTGGGCGGCATCGTAGGCGGCCTGAGCGTCCTTGAGCTGCTTTGCCGACTCCTCGGCCAGCTGGGCAGCCGTCTTTACGACCGCTTGGTTACCGGCGGCAACGGTGTTCTCTACAGAACTACCCCCCCCCTGAACAGAATCGCTGTTATCGGTTGACGGTGCGGCGATTGCCGCCAGCGGCGACATGAGCGGCTGAGCGATGAGGCCCGCCGTCAAAACGGTTGCGACGGCGCGGTTGGCAACGCCCTTGACGTTGACGGCCTTGGCCCGAGGCTCAAAGTGTTGTGGACTGTAGTTTGCCATGGCTTTCTCCCTTTGACACGGATGTATCCATACGCTTCAAAATGTAGGAGCTGATTTTTGAATTCTGTTGCGCAACATTGGTCACCGGAGGATTTTTGAAATTCACGCTCTCGTGCTTCACAATTTCGTCACATATGTAGGAGCTGGCGCATCATATTTCTTGCGGGATCGAATTGAGCCTGTGATTTGCATTTGCTCCCGCGTCATCCGCCCTATCGGATTCCGCATCCAACAGACACCTCGCCTGCCACGGTGTAGAGTTAGGACAACGGGCGCGTTGCGCGGACCGCGCTGGAACGAGGTGGACATGGAACTCGACAAACAACAGATTAAGCGACTACGCGAACACCATCACCGGCGCCACGGCATCCGCCCTGCTCATAGCGAAGCCATGGAAAACGTCACCCGCTTCCTCAAGCGCGCGTTCAACATTCGCGAGGGACGCGCGCCCTATCACGTGATTCGCAAGCGTTTTGTAAACGGGGCGCGCCTGACTGGCTCGCACTTATGCATCCTGATTATTGCCATGTTGATCGCGAGCATCGGCCTCGATATCGACTCGGATATCGCCATTGTAGGCGCCATGCTCATCTGCCCGCTCATGGGCTCGGTCCTTGCCATGGCATACGGCATCGCCACGCTCGACCGCGAGATTACCGTCGAAGCTGTCGCCAGCCTTGCGCTGCAAATGGCCTTTTGCCTAGTCACATCCACGTTGTACTTCAAGCTCTCGCCCCTCGGCACCACCACGGCCGCCATTATCGACAACTCGACGCCCACCGTGTGGGATCTTGCCGTCGCGCTCGCGGGCGGCTTTGCGGGTGGCCTGGGCAATTCGCGCGACCAGGAACCCGCCACGCTCATCGCCGGCGTGGCCGTGGCGACCGCGCTCATGCCGCCCCTGTGCGCGGCGGGCTATGGCATCGCCATCGCAAGCGGGCCGCTGTTTCTCTCGGCGCTTTACGAGTTTGGCATCAACGTGGTCTTTATCGCACTGGCTGCCGAAGCCGTGCTGCTTCTTTTGCGCGTGCCGCTCAAGCGCGACCTGAACGGCGACGGTATTGTGACTGCTGAAGAAGATGCCGAGGTCGACGAGTTATCGCACAAGGTGCGCCGCCGCATCATTGTGGGCACGCTGATCTTTGCCATCCCCTGCATCGTTATGACGGCTGGCTCCATTGGCTCGGCGCAGGCCGGCGTGCAGGACGGCTACGGCGTCACCGAGACCACACGCGAGCTTGCCGCGGTGCTGCCGGGCTTTAAGGATTACACCGTCGCCGTCGAGACCTCGGCTACCGAAGGCGAGGAAGAGGGCATGGTCGAGCGCGAGGTTGTCGCTCACGTGACGACAAGCGAGACGCTTGGGGCGCACGACCGTCACGTCGCCCGCAAGCTCATTGACCTCAACGTGCCCGAACTCGATCGCGTGGAATTTGACGTAAAGTGATGCGGAGCGCGGCCCTACAGCTCGTACTTGTACACGCGGTAGATGTACTTCTCGGTTTCCATCTCGTAGGTGGCGATGGGCAGTCCATAGCGATCGTACTCAGTAAAGGTCTTGGCCTGGCCCGATGCCACGAGCATACTATTCGAATCGCCGACGCGCTGTGCACTACTTACGTAGCTCGAGAACGGCACTGCGATCTGGTCCACAAGCTCGTAGGTGCGCGCGGTCACGTCCACCGTAAAGATTCGCCCAAACGAATGCGTTCCCTTGCTATAGTCGGTCACCACCGCGGCGCCCAGCTGACCCCAGTCGAACTTGGGATAGCTTTCTGCCGCACCAAAGTTGTTGTCGTACAGTAGCACCTGGTAGCGAGCGGTTGCCGCCGTATCGGAGCTCGGCAGATAGGTCACACTGTGCTGGCCTGCGTTGAGCGAAAAATCGCCTTGGGCCTGCAGCAACTTGTCTTCAAAGCCCGAACCGGCCCAAAACTCTGGCGAGCCCACGGAAGGCTGTAGCAAGGTCATTTGCGCAACATATGTCCAGCAAAAGCGGGTGGTAACCGGTACGGCTACCACCCGCTTGCCTCATATCTAGCCCAAAGCAGGCCAGTTACTTCTTAATGCCACGTCCCAGACACTTGGCGACCGATGCAACGGCTTCCTCGCTGGCCGGCCCGCAGCTCACGCAGCCATCGTGGGCGCGCATCTGGCCGGTGACCTCGTCCATCGCGAGCGGCGCCACCTTCTCGAGCTTAAAGCCCTTGCCGGCGCGCATGTTTTCCTTGGCAACGCTGATCATGAGCTTAATACGGTTGAGCTGGTTGACCTCGGACGCGCCAGGGTCGTAGTCCACCGCGACAATGTTGCTCTCGGGGTGCTGGCGGCGCAGCTCCTTGATCACGGCCTTGCCCACCACATGGTTGGGCAGGCACGCGAAGGGCTGCGTGCAGATGATGTTGGGCGCACCGTGATCGATCAGGTCGAGCATCTCGGCCGTGAGCAACCAGCCCTCGCCCATGTTGTTGCACACCGAAAGCACCGTGCGGGCCTTATCGGCCATGGTGCCGATGCGCTCGGGCGCCTCAAAGCGGCGGGACTTTTCGAGCATCTCTTCCACCGGCGTGCGCATCCAGTCCACGAGCTTGATGAGCGCCTGCATACCAGCGCGCGTGGTAGCAGAGCTTCCCAGCTCGTCCTTCTGCAGCTCGGCGTTACTCATGGAGTACAGGAAGAAGTCGAGCAGACCCGGCACCACGGCCTCGCAGCCCTCGCGCTCGATAACGTCGACCACGTGGTTGTTGGCCGTGGGATGGAACTTGACCAGAATCTCGCCGACCACGCCCACGCGCGGCTTGGTGCCCTCGCCCACGAGCGGCATGGTGTCGAACGCGCGAATGGCCTCGCGGCACAGCTTGGTGTAGTTGTGCCTGTTGAACTTAGGCGCCAGCTTGCGGGCGCGCGCCATGTACTCCTCGTAGAGCGCGTTCGCCGCACCGGGCGTAGCCTCGTACGGGCGGCAGCGGTAGAGCATCTGCATCATCACGTCGCCAAAGAGCACCGCGTACACGGCCTGCTTAAGCAGCGCCGGCGTAATCTTAAAGCCGGGGTTGTCCTCGCCGAGCGCCACGGCAGAAAGCGAGATCACCGGGATCTCGGGGTGGCCGCTCTCGCGCAGGGCCTTGCGGATGAGTGCGATGTAGTTTGTGGCACGGCAGCCGCCGCCGGTCTGGCTGATAACCACGGCCGTCTTGGAGAGGTCGTACCGACCGCTCTCGATGGCCTCCATAATCTGACCCGTTACCAGAATCGACGGGTAGCAAATGTCATTGTTCACATAGCGCAGACCGGCCTCGACGGCATCGTGATCGGTCGAGGGCAGCAGCTCCAAGTTGTAGCCGGCACCGCGAAACACCTCTTTGACCAGGTCAAAGTGGATCGGCGCCATCTGCGGGCACAGGATGGTGTAGCCCTCGTCGCGCATCTGCTCGGTAAAGGGCACCTTGGGCCACGCGGTCGAAGCACTCTCGCGCTGAGCCTCAAACGTGTACTTGCGGCTCGCGAACGCGGGAGCATCCGTGGAGGGCGCCACCGGCGCGGCATCGCCCTGCTCGTAGGCCTCGCCCGCGGCCGTGGCCTCGGCCAAGCGCTCGGCCTCCTGGTCCTTGAGCGCGGCCATGAGCGAGCGGATGCGGATGCGCGCGGCGCCCAGGTTGGACACCTCGTCAATCTTGAGCACGGTGTAGATCTTGCCGCTGGCTTCCAGAATCTCCTGCACCTGGTCGGTGGTCAGGGCGTCCAGACCGCAGCCGAAAGAGTTGAGCTGGATCAGGTCCAGGTCGTTGCGCATCGTCACAAAACGGGCGACGGCGTACAGGCGGCTGTGGTACATCCACTGGTCGACGACGCGAATCGGACGCTCGGGCTTTACCAGATGCGCGAGCGAATCCTCGGTAAAGACCGCAAAGCCAAAGCTCGAGATAAGCTCGGGCAGGGCATGGTTGATCTCGGGGTCGTTATGGTAGGGGCGGCCGGCGAGCACGATGCCGTGACCACCGTGGTCCTCGACCCACTTAAGAGCCTCCTCGCCCATGGTCTGGATGTCCTCGTGGAAACGCGCATCGGCCTCAAAGGCAGCGTTGACGGCGGCATCGACCTCGGAGCGCGTGATCTTGGGTCCACGCACGCGACCACGACCAGCCTCGGCATCGGCCACGCGGTCGACGGCGAGCACCTGATACAGACGGCGCTTGAGCTCGGTCTTGTCGTGATAGGGCACAAACGGGTACAGGAACTCGATGTTCTGCTCGCGGATCTCATCAATGTTGAGCGCCAGCGCCGTGGGGTAGCTCATGACGATGGGGCAGTTGTAGCAGTTACCGGCCGTCGGATCCTCTTTGCGCTCCCAGCGCACGCACGGCATCCAGATGAAGTCGACGTCACGGTCGATAAGGTTCATCACGTGGCCGTGGCTCATCTTTGCCGGATAGCACACGCTCTCGGACGGCATGGACTCGATACCCGCCTGGTAGGTCTTTTTGCTCGACTGGTCGGACAGTTGCACGCTAAAGCCCAGACGCGTAAAGAACGCGTGCCAGAAGGGGTAGTTCTCGTACATGTTGAGTGCGCGGGGGATGCCGACGGTGCCGCGCGGGGCCTCGTCGGGGCTCAGCACCTCGCGGTTAAACAGCAGCTCGTTTTTCTTTTTGAAGAGGTTGGGGGCCTCGGTCTTTTGCTTTTTGTGGCCGGCGCCCTTCTCGCAGCGGTTGCCGGTAATGAAGCGCCTGCCGCCGCCAAAATCGTTGACGGTAAGCTGGCAGTTGTTGGAGCAACGTCCGCAGCGGACGTGCTTTTGCGCCACGGTGAGGTGCGCGATGTCCTCGGCCGAAAGGATGGTCGAGGTGCCGTCGGCGCCGGCGCGATCGCGGGCGAGCAGGGCCGCACCGTAGGCGCCCATACAGCCGGCGATGTCGGGGCGCACGGCGTGAACACCGGTGAGCTGCTCAAACGCACGCAGCGTGGCGTCGGACATAAAGGTGCCGCCTTGGACGATCACCTGATTGCCGATCTCCTTGGGGTCGCGCAGCTTAATGACCTTGAACAGGGCATTCTTGATGACGGAATAAGACAGGCCGGCCGCGATGTCGCCCACCGTGGCGCCTTCCTTTTGCGCCTGCTTGACGCGCGAGTTCATAAAGACCGTGCAGCGGCTGCCCAGGTCGACGGGGGCCTTGGCATGAATGGCGGCATCGGCAAACGCGCGCACGTCCATGTTCATAGACACGGCGAAACTCTCGATAAAGCTGCCGCAGCCCGACGAGCAGGCCTCGTTGAGCATGATGTGCTCGATCACGCCGTCCTTGACGCGCAGACACTTCATGTCCTGGCCGCCGATGTCCAGAATAAACTCGACGCCGGGCAGGAATGCCTTGGCGCCGCGCAGGTGCGCGACGGTCTCGATCTCGCCGGAGTCAGCCTTGAGGGCCTCGATGAGCAGCGCCTCGCCGTAGCCCGTGGTGGTCACGTGGCCGATGGTGCAGCCCGCGGGGATGTGGTTGTAGAAATCGGCCATGATGACCTTGGCCGTGCCCAGGATGTCGCCGTTGTTGTTGCCGTACCAGGTGTGCAGCAGCTGGCCATCCTCGCCCACGAGCGCGGCCTTCATGGTGGTAGAGCCGGCGTCGATGCCAATGAACACGCGGCCGGTGTAGCCGTCGAGCTTGCCCTTGGGGACGACCTCGGTGTCGTGGCGACCCTTGAACTCGGCAAAGTCCTCGTCGGTGGCAAAGAGCGGATCTAGACGCTCGACCTCGGCACCCTGCGTGTCGCCCAAGCTGTCGATGGCCTCGATGAGCTGCGGGAACGTGCTGAGCTTGTTGGACTCGTGCGCCATGGCGGCGCCGCTTGCCACAAACAGGTGGGCGTTTTGGGGCACAATGCGGTGCTCCTCGTCCAGGTTGAGCGTGAGGTAGAAGCGGTGACGCAGCTCGGAGAGATACTGCAGCGGGCCGCCCAGGAAGGCGACGTTGCCGCGGATGGGACGGCCGCACGCCAGACCCGAGATGGTCTGGGTCACGACCGCCTGGAAGATGGAGGCGGCCACGTCCTCGGGGCGGGCGCCCTCATTGAGCAGCGGCTGCACGTCGGTCTTGGCAAAAACGCCGCAGCGGCTGGCGATGGGATAGATGGTGGTGGCGTTGGCCGCGAGCTCGTTGAGGCCGCCGGCATCGGTGTGGAGCAGGGTTGCCATCTGGTCGATGAACGCGCCCGTGCCGCCGGCGCAGGTGCCGTTCATGCGCTGCTCGATGCCGTTATCGAAGTAGATGATCTTGGCGTCCTCGCCGCCCAACTCGATGGCGACATCGGTGGCCGGGATGAGGGTCTCGACGGCGCGCTTGCTGGCGATGACTTCCTGGACAAACTCCAGGTCGAGCCATTGGGAAAGCAGCAGACCGCCCGAGCCGGTAATGGCGCAGGTCATCTGGGCCGTCGGCAGCACGGTCGCGGCACCCTCGAACAGGTCGCGGGCGCAGGCACGGACGTCGGTGTGGTGGCGCTGGTACTTGGCGTAGACGATCTGGTTGTCGTCGTTGAGCACGGCGAGCTTAACGGTGGTGGAGCCCACGTCGATGCCCAGGTGCAGGTTGCCACGAGCGTTCTCGGGGTTGAAGATCGCGCCTTCGGGGGCGTGGGCGGCGGTGGCGGTTACGGGCTCGGCGACGGTGGCCGGTGCGGCCGTGTTGGCAGTCTCGCCAGCGACGGACGCCTCCCCCGCCGCGCTCTTTGCCTCGGCGACTGCCTCGGCAACTTTCTCGGCAGCAGCGGTCGCCGCCTTCTGCGCGGCATCCACCACGGCGGGCGCGGCCTCGCGTGCGGCAGCGACCATGCGGTCCTTAATGCCCTCGACGAGTTTACTCATCTGTCTCTCCTCTTAGTTGTTGGACTCGACGGCTGCGGCGGTGTCGGCCGCGTCCTCGAGCTGCAAGTTCAATAGCTTCATGCCGTATTCCGGCACGTTGATATCGATGGGTTGTCCATACAGGTCACCAGGGCGCACAAAAGCGAGCACCGTCATAATGCGCGCCATGGCCTCGGGCGATTCGGTGAGCCCACGCTCAAACCAGCGCTGGAGCAAACCGACCTCGGCGCTCACGACGTAGGTGACGTAGTACTCAAAGAACGTGCCCAGCGCCAGGCCCAAAATACCGGTCTGCGCACGCGGGACCACGGCCTCACGCGCGGTGTCGATAATCTTTTTAATGAAGGCCTGGTCGCCGCCCGGACCTAGCAGCGCACCGATTAAGTCACGGTTGGCCGCAAGATAACGCAGCAGCTCAACCGAACCGGGCGCCGGCTCGAGCTCATCGATGTTGTGATAGAGATCAGGCAGCTGAGCTGCGGTGATGAGCTCAATACGCTCACGGATCTCGGCCAGCAAACCGTCCTCGATTTGATTGATAAAGTCGGGGATATCGCGGTAGTGCGAATAGAACGTGCGGCGCGTAAGGCCAGCGCGCTCGGTGAGCGACGCGACATTAATGCGCGAAAGATCACCGCTTTCGGCAAGTTCGCTGGCAAGCGCCTGGCGAAGGGCACGCTGCGAGCGAAGGGACCGGCGATCGCATTTCTCGAGCTGGGACAAGCGTCCTCCTTGTTACTCAGCCTGTGCGCTATTGCACAGTGCGAGTATTATTGCACACCGTGTGTATCAACACGTAAAGGCAATATTTGGATTGTGGCAAAGGGACTGTCCCTTTGCCACATTATTCGATGACGGTGCGGGAGTTTTGCTTGCGCATGGTGGCGAGCATGTGTTTGGGGACGGCGTGGACCATGCAGTTGCCGATGGTCGCGCTCGCGGCGGCCTTGGCCGCGTCACTGCCATTCTTGGTCGCATAGCTGTGGCGGAAACGCTTGAGCATGGCGATGTCGTTGCCGCCGTCGCCGTAGACCGCGACCTCGTCCTCGGCAATACCGTAGTAGCCCGCTAGCCAGGCCACACTCTCGCCCTTGTTGCACGCCACGTCCGTGATCTCGAACATCACCGGATCGAACGGCGCGTTGACCACGCGGTCCGAGCGCTCGGCAAGGTACGCCTTAAGGTCGCGCTCAAGCTCGGGCGAGGTCACGCGACAATTGATCTTGCATACATCGTGACGCAGGATGTCACCGATCGACTGGTCGAAATACTGTTCCTCGTGATAACCGCCACGCGCACGCATGCCGCGCATCACAATACGCTTGACGGGGCTGTCCTTTTTAAAGCCCGCTTGATGCATCTCGAACGAACCGCTCGAGAACATGCCATCGGGCGTGGAGCAATCAAAACAAATGTCCGGGAACGCCTTGAGCAGCTCCTCGGTAACCTGCGGGTCGATGGTCCAGGTCTTGAGCACCTCTCCATGGCTGTCGCGCACGATGGATCCATTGGAGCAACAGGCGTCAAGCGCCAGGCCCGTAAAACCATGCTCGCCGATCGGCAACGTCGAGCGCCCGGTCGCAGGAACCACATGCAAGCCAGCCTCGGTCAGCTCGCGAATGGCACGGCGGATGGTCCCATCTGCCTCATGCAGGGCGTTAAGCAGCGTTCCGTCTAAGTCACTCGCGAACATCTTGATCATGGGCATGCCTCTCCTTCGTCTGCACGATATTGTAGACGAAGGAGAGGCACGCCCAAACAATGTCGTCCCGGCGCGGCGTACCACCGCCTCCACAAATTCACGGTGCCCCAGCGCGTTAAGACAATCGCCACAAGCGACTTTTCAGCCGATAAAACAGCGCCGTCGTCAACGTCAGCACCGCCAGCATGCCTGCGAACACAATCGCCGGTGTCCATCGATCATATGCAACCCCGTACGTCAATTGGCCGATAGGTGTTGCGCAGGAAAGGACCACGTAAACGACCGAAAGCACTTTTCCGCAGAGCTCAGTCGGCGCTGCCCGCTGAACAAACGCGATGATTTCAACCGACGCAATGCTTGCCCACACCATGACCCATGCCGAACCAACCGCAAACACGGTGAACACGCAGACATCTGCGCCGAACAGCAGCGAAACAGTAATCGGTACGACTCCAAAACAGATCATCGCAACATATCGACATATACCATTGAGAGAAAAGCGATGCGGCCAAATGCCGACCAAGCCACTGCCGGTAAGACCACCCAAGCCCAGAGCAACCTCAACTATCCCAACGCAGGACGATTGCATGCCGAGATGCTTTGTAACAATAATGGGGGCGCCAATCGTTAGCCCAACCAACGCAAGGTTCAAAACGGCCGCAAGCAAAATCACAGCGGCCAATGATGCATTTTGCAACAGATACCGAATCGACTCCCGAAAATTGTTTCGGTATGTCATACGAGTCGCGTCGTCTCCCATCGTTTCAGATGAGGCATTTTGCCTGAGTGCACGCCCAAACAGCAGAGTCGACACCGCAAACGCCACCGACGCGGTTGTGCAAAGAGCATCGATGCCAAAGCACCCATAGACTGCCGTCCCGACCACAGGACCCAAGATATTGCTCACCATGGTCACCTGCGAAACCAATGCAGTGGCCCGCTCAACCTTCTTTTCACCCGCCATGCGCACCGTCTCAATTTGGAGCATTGGCTTTAGCAGCGATTGAACGCCATATTGAACACAAAGTATCGCTACTACGACGATCGCAAGAGGCAACGAGCGCTTCATGGGGATAGACAGCAGTGATGCAGTCATCAGAGCAATGCCGAGGGCCACGAGGACCTCGCGATGTCTTCCCCTATCCGCCAAGATTCCGCCAATCGGAGCTGCGAGTACGCCGGGTATGAACGCTATCGCCACGACGACGCCATATAACGTTGACGATCCACTGCAATCGAACAAGTAAAGTGGATACGCAAAGCACAGCGCCGACAGCATCGAATACGTGCACAGTTGCGCAACCAGAAGTTCCGCGAGCCTGATTGACCGCACTGTTTTTGATTTCAACGAGACGCCGACGTCTCTCAGCCCAGCCATAAGTCCGCTCCCTATACATACCGCTAGTATGTATTTATCGACTTGAAAAGGGCAGCCGGTGCTGCCCGTTCAAATCTATTACATACCGTTGGTATCTATATTACCACCTTACCACCCGGCGCGGTCCCATACGTCCCAAATCTGCGCCGTTGTCTGGAGCACTTCTTCCCCCAAATCGAGTCCCACCGCGGCAGCCATCTGCGCCAAACATTGAGCGCGAGCGAGCATTCGATCCTTGGGTTCAAGCGGACGGAACAGCGGCAGCAGCCAAAGATTCGCCAACAACGATACGGCCTCCGCCGCTTCACGCGGACATTCGCACGCAATGGATCCGTCGGCGATGCCCTCCTCGATCACCGGCAAGAGATAGCCATCGGCAGACTCGTTAAACGAGCCCTGGTACTGCATCGCCAGAAGACGCGAGCTTTTTACCGGATCTGCTGCAGGACGCATACGTGCCCATAGCTCAATTTGCGGAACAACGGACTCAGGAGCGTAAAGCCTTTTTAGCTTTTGGGCGCCGGTCATATTACCGACGCCAAGCATCGAGCGGCGGTGCTCAACAATCGGAGTCATCGCCCGATCAAATGCGGCGTTGAAAATCTCCTCTTTGCTCTTAAAGTGATGATAGACGGCACCCTTGGTCATGCCATCGAGGCGGTCGACGATATCTTGAATGCTCGTCCCCTCATAACCCTGTGTGCAGAATAGCTTCAGCGCCGCGTCGAGAATCTTCGCGACCGTCTCCTCGGGATATTTATTGCGACCCATAATCCGCCCATCCGCAACGCAAGTCTTGTGCCTCATTGCAGCATTTTAACGTTGCGGATGGCAGACGGTCGATTCTACACCGCGGCCGGACCGTGTTCGCCGGTGCGAATGCGGATGACTTCTTCGACCGGCTCGACCCAAATCTTGCCGTCTCCAACGGCACCGGTGCGGGCGGCATTGCAGATGATGTCGACAATTCCGTCAACGTGCTCATCAGCGCAGATGAGGGTGAACTGCACCTTGGGGATGGTATTGACGAGCAGTTCGTTGCCGCGCACGTATTCCTTCCAGCCGTGCTGTGCGCCGCAGCCCTGCACCTGGTTGATAGTCATGCCGCGAACATCAGCAGCAAACAGCGCGTCTTTAAGAACCTCAAGCTTCTCGGCACGAACGATCGCCGTAATCTTCTTCATAATGAATTCCTCTCTTCAATAAAAGAAATGAATTGTCCTTCACATGGCACGGGTTTTCCAGGTGCCGCAAACCAACCTCAGAGATCAATAAGTTCAACTGACTGGTCTTAGCAGGTTTCCCAAGTGCCGCAGATTGCCGTGAAAGAGGAGCGAAGCGTACTTAAGTACGTGAGCGACGATTGAACGGCAAGGTGCGGTGCTTGGGGAAGCTGCTAATCGAGTCCGGAGAACGAAGGATAAGCGCTCTCGCCGTGTTGACTCGCATCCAAGCCCAGCGCCTCGTCGGCCTCGTCCACGCGCAGGCTGCCGTGGAACAGCGCCTTGACCACCGCGGCGACCACCAAGTCGAGCACCAGTACAATAGCGACCGTCACCACAATGCCCAAAATCTGCGAGACGAGCAGCGACACGTCGCCCGTGTAGAACAGGCCACCCTTACCGGTCCACGAGAGCTCCGGCACGCAGAACAGGCCCGTAAGCACGCCGCCCAAGATGCCGCCGATGCCGTGGCAGCCAAACGCATCGAGTGCATCGTCGTAGCCGAACTTGGTCTTGAGATGGCTGATGGCCAAGTAGCAGACGGGCGAGACGATCAGGCCCATGACCAGCGCCGCCCACGGCTCGACAAAGCCTGCGCCGGGCGTGACCACCACAAGGCCCGCAACCAAACCGGTACTGGCACCCACCAGCGTGGGGCGACCGGTGTGCACGCGCTCGACGGCAAGCCACGAGACCATGCCCGCCGCGCTAGCCGTCACGGTGTTGAGGATGGCGAGCGCCGCCACAGCGTCGGCCTTGAACTCGCTGCCGCCGTTAAAGCCAAACCAGCCAAACCAAAGCAGGCCGGCTCCCAGCGCCACAAACGGCACGTTATGCGGACGGTAGCTCACCATGCCAAAGCCGCGACGACGGCCGAGCATTAAGCAGAGAATCAGACCCGTCAGACCGGACGAGATGTGCACCACGTCGCCGCCGGCAAAGTCGAGCGCGCCGATGATGTCGCCGATAAAGGAGCCCTCGCCGCCCCAAACCATGTGGGCAAGCGGCGCATAGACCACGAGCAGCCAAATGCCCAGGAAGGCCGCCATGGCACCAAACTTAACGCGGCCGGCCAGGCTGCCCGTGACGATAGCTGCCGTGATCATGGCAAACGCCATCTGAAAGGCGATGTTGATGATCTGAGGGTAGACGACACCGTCCGCAGCATTGCCCTCGGCCGCATGAAGCACCTGGTTGAGTACCGGCATGCACAGCAGCTGGTCAAGGCCCCCAATAAACGGGCTGGAACCGTCGCCGCCGTAGGCCAGCGACCAGCCGGCAACAATCCACAGCACACCAACCAGCCCAATAGCGCCAAAGCACATGAGCATGGTGTTAATGACATTTTTGCGCCTGGACAGGCCGCCATAGAAAAACGCCAGACCCGGTGTCATTAAAAACACGAGCATGGTGCAGATGAGCATAAACGTTGTCGAACCCGTATCGTACATTCGCTCTCCCTTGGTCGCATGAACGTTGTCGGCGCCCATAATGCGGCTGAGGGACAACTGGTGTAGACCAGATACGGCGTTGTTAAACGCAGCGTTGTCGAATGGAAACGGTGCCGCAATCTTGGAAACGGCGCGGCAACGGACGCGAAACGGACGGGAAATACGCGAGCAAGGAAGCCGTGAGCGTGCCCGTCCCGGCTAGCGGCGGAACAGCTCGCGGGCTCGGTCGCGGAGGTCGGTAGCGCGGATGACGCCTTCGTAGCGATTGATGCGCAGACGCGGGAAGGCGTTAAAGAAGCGTAGGTCGCGGCGGCTGAGCGACACGCTTGGCACCGGACGGCTCATGCGCTTGCCGGCAAGGCGACGACCGAGCGACGGACGCGGCATGCTCGGCGCGGCATCGGCCACGCGGCGGGCAGCGAGCGCCAAGCCGCGAGCACCATCCGAGATAAACGTCGGCATCGAAGCCTTCTCACGAAGGGCATCGAGCGTCGCGTCGCCCAGCTCGGCCAGCCACGCGTTAACGGCACGGCTACGGATATGCGTCTGTGCCACCGAGTCGATCGCCGAATCGGGAATACGTTCGAGCATGGAGTCGGACGCATCGGCAAGCGACTCATTGATGCGGTCGGCAAGGTCAGCGCGCACACGCTCCAGCTGATCGAACAGGCGACGCCAGCTGGCCAAAGAGCACACCGCGTCGACCATCATCGCGACCGCGGCGATAAAGGCGGACAGCCGCACAATCAGCACCGGCAGATGGCCAAGCAGCCCCAGCAATGCCGGCTCCACTAAACGGCAAATGCACAGCGCACCCAAGCCAAACGCGCAGGCCCAGTACAGGCAGATGCGTCCATGCAGGTTAAACGGCAGGTGCGAGTAATCCCAAAAGCGCGCGCCTGTTGTTTTTTCCAATAGAAGGCCCACGCTGTACTCGATTGCGCTACATACAAGCGCCGCGGCGACAAACTGGCTCGAGGCATCCGGAATCCCGCGCAGCAAAAGCCAGCAGGCAATGCCGTCCACACCATAGATAGGACAACACGGCCCCAGCAAAAAGCCACTGTTGGCAAATCGTCCGTGATTGAGCATGGCGCATACTGTCGACTCCCATACCCAACCGCAAAACCCGTAAAAGGCAAACGAGAGCACCAGTGCCGAGAGTGGGCAGGCGGCAAGCGTCGCGCCGCCAAACGCCATATCAATCGCGGTTTCCACCGTCTACCCTCTCCTCTTTTCACTCGATGCTTTACTCACGCTATCGTCCGTCTCGTCCTTGCGCGGCAGGCGGCCGGCGACCGTCTCACGCAGAGCACACCATTTATCCGCCAGACAAACAATCCACGCCTCGCGACACGTCGGCGGCACCGGCACCAGCGGAAACATATGCCGCACGATAATATTCCGCTCTCGCGGCGTCAGCTCAAAATCTTCCTCGGCACGCGCCAGGGCAAAAAACGGATGTCGAAATCCGTGCAGTCGATGGCTCGGGTCGGGGTCGTGCCAATCATAGAGAAAGTAGTCGTGCAGCAAGGCCCCGCGCAGCAGCGAGGCACGGTCGATCGAAATGCCAGCACGGCCCAAGTGCTCGGCAAAGGACAGACTTGCCCGTGCCACCGAGGTCACATGTGCATAGACCGTCACATCGCCATGTTGGATAAACTCATGCGTCAGGCCCAAGCCGCCCGTCTGGGCAAGCTGACGGGCGGCATCGTCGACCTCGCGCGCGATTTTCTCGGCACGAACGGTATCGGACATGCTGCCTCCTTCCAGCGGCTCACGGCGGCAAGCCACGGCCTGCACACATTGAATAAAATCATCATCGAATTTACCAGTATGGCATCGGACAAAACGTTTTGCCCCACCAGTTGGCGAATTACCGCGCCGCCGTCACATATCAAACGCCAAAATGTGCGAGACTGTCTTGTGCAATTGTGCCGGCCGAGGGAGCGCCGGCGCTCGATTCGCATGGAGTAACCCACAACGATGCTGCTTACGCAAACGACAACGCCCGAGGACGTCAAGGCTCTCGATCGCGCCGAGCTTCCGCTGCTCTGCGGCGAGATCCGCCACGCCATCCTCGAAAGCTCCGCCGCCGTCGGCGGGCACGTTGCCCCCAACCTGGGCGTCGTTGAGCTTACGGTCGCGCTCCATCGCGTGTTTAACTCCCCCACCGACAAAATTGTCTTTGACGTGTCACACCAGACCTATGCCCACAAGGCGCTGACTGGGCGCGCGTACACTTATATCGACCCGGCACGCTACGGCGAGGCCTCTGGCTTTGCCAATCCCGACGAGTCCGAACACGACCTGTTCGCCATGGGCCACACCTCCACATCGGTGAGCCTGGGCTGCGGCTTGGCACACGCTCGTGACCTGGCGGGCGATGCGTACAACGTCATCACCATCATTGGCGACGGCTCGCTTTCGGGCGGTCTGGCGTTTGAGGGCTTTAACAATGCCGCCGAGCTCGACAGCAACTTGATCATTATCGTCAACGATAACGACCAGTCCATCGCCGAAAACCACGGTGGCCTCTATCGCAATCTGGCCGAGCTGCGCGCCAGCAACGGTACCTGTGAGCGCAACGTTTTCCGCGCGATGGGGCTCGACTACCGCTATCTGGACGCCGGTAACGATGTGTTGGCCCTGGTCGACGCATTGCAGGAACTGCGCGATATCGATCATCCCATCGTGCTGCACGTCTCCACCGCCAAGGGCAAGGGCTTTGAGCCGGCCCAGAGCGACCCCGAGCGCTGGCACCACGTGGGTCCGTTTGACATGGCGACTGGGCGCAAGCTCTGCCCGGGCCATCCGAGCGAGCCTGCGCCTCGCACCTATGCCGACATTACGGGCGAGGCGCTCAGCGCCGCCATCGAGCACGATCCGCAGGTCGTGGGCATCACGGCCGCCACGCCCTACATCATGGGCTTTACACCCGAGCTTCGCGCCGCGGCAGGCAAGCAGTTTGTTGACGTGGGCATTGCCGAGGAGCACGCCGTGACCTTTGCCACCGCGCTTGCGCGCTCGGGCGCCAAGCCAGTCTTTGGTGTGTACGGCACGTTTTTGCAGCGCGCCTACGACGAACTGTGGCACGACCTGTGCCTCAACGACGCCCCCGCAACCATCCTGGTATTTGGCGCGTCGATCTTTGGCACCACATCCGAGACGCACCTCTCGTTCTTTGATATTTCCATGCTGGGCGGTCTTCCCAACATGCACTACTTGGCGCCGGCCTGCATGGAGGAATATCTGTCCATGCTGAGCTGGTCGCTCGATCACCGCGAGCATCCCGTGGCGATTCGCGTGCCGGGCATTGGCTTGGTAAGCCGCCCCGACTTGGCACCTGCCGAGGACGCCGATTACGGCGCCGTTCGTTACAACGTGGTGCGTCAGGGTCGCGACGTGGCCGTGCTCGCGCTTGGCGATTTCTTTGAGCTGGGCGAGCGCGTGGCAAACCGCTTGGCTGCCGAGTACGGCATCGAGGCCACGCTCGTCAACCCGCGCTATGCAACTGAGCTCGACCGTGAGTTCCTCGACAGCCTTGCCGCCGAGCATCGCGTTGTCGTCACTCTCGAGGACGGCATCTTGGACGGTGGCTGGGGCGAGCGTGTCGCGTGCTACTTGGCCTGCACGCCCGTGCGCACGCGCACCTTCGGCATCGCCAAGGGCTTCCCCGACCGCTACGACCCCAACGAGTTGCTCGCTCAGAACGGCATGACGGTCGAGAGCATGGCCGCCGAAGCCGTAAGGCTACTGAACGAGTAAAAAACCTCCGCAAGGGAAGCACCCCTGCGGAGGTTTTTATTTTTGAGCTCAACTATCTCGATCTGTAACATCTAGGGCCCGAATTCCCGTCTAACTGTTACAGATCTAGACAAACCGTCTTTGCTCCTGACCTTTGTCTCAATCTGTAACAGATAGAGACCTTTTGGCCGCCTAACTGTTACAGATCGAGACATTCAAATCCCCCTAAGGATAAAATCTCGATCTGTAACAGTAAGAACCCATTTCCTCGTCTAGATGTTACAGATTGAGACAAAACAACGAGACCGGCCGCCGTACCAGCCCAAACCACCACAAAGGTGCCTGTCCCCTTTTTGGTGGTTTTAGGTCACGGTCGGCGCGAAAAACGAATAACCGTTCATACGCGATCTCCTTACTTATATATGTGTCGCGTTGCCGCCATTATAGCGACCGCCGCGAGCGACCACGCCGTCCGCGAAACGCCGTCTCAGCAGTAATAACCGACGTTTTCCCAGAAAAAACCTACCAAAATAGACCTGTCCCTTTTTGGTAGGTAGAATAACCTATAAGACAAGTATGTTTCTGAGTTATTTCGTGTTGACACATTTGAGCGCGATAGGGTATAACTCTACTCAACCGCTAGGGATTTTATTGAGAAAGGTGTTCTCCTATGAGCAAGAACCTCTCCCAGCAGGTCGTTCTCGACCGCCGCGGCTTCGTTGCCGCCACCTTCGCAACCGTCGCCGGCCTCGGTCTTGCCGGCTGCTCCGACACCAGCGCCGAGGCCGACAAGGGTTCCGCCGCCGGCTCCTCCAAGAGCTCCGAGGGTACCGAGGCTTCCACCACGCTCGACGCCAAGGCGTTCGACAAGCTCGTCGACAACGGCCCCAAGGCCGATGACGATGCCATCGCCGCCAGCACCTGGGCTACGGCCGTCAAGGACGCCGGCGTCTTTAAGATCGGTGGCGTTCAGACCTCTACGCTTTTCTCCCTCCTCAACGAGAAAGACGGTCAGACCCGTGGCTTCGATGCCGGCATCGCGCAGCTTCTGTCCAACTACATTCTGGGCGAGAACAAGGTCGAGATCACCCAGGTGACCTCGGACACGCGCGAGTCCGTCCTGCAGAACGGCCAGGTCGACGCTGTCTTTGCCACCTACACCATCACTGACGAGCGCAAGAAGCTCGTCTCCTTCGCCGGCCCCTACTACTACACCCAGCAGGCTATCCTGGTGCTCACCGATAACGACGACATCAAGGGCGTCGACGACCTGGCCGATAAGAACGTCGCCGTCCAGTCCGGCTCCAACGGCCCCGCCATCCTGGAGGAGTTTGCCCCCAAGGCCAGCCAGCAGGAGTTCAAGACCGACGAGGAGGCACGTCAGGCACTCCAGCAGGGCCGCGTCGATGCCTACGTCATCGACAACAACATGCAGCAGAGCGCCCTGGTCCGCGAGCCCGGCAAGTACAAGATTGCCGGCAAGCCCTTCGGCAGCAAGGAGCCCTACGGCATCGGCCTGCCGCTCGATTCCGACGGTGTCGCCTTTGTCAACGACTTCCTTAAGAAGATCGAGGATGACGGCACCTGGACCGAGCTGTGGCAGATCTGCATTGGTGACCGTACGGGCGACACCAATGTTCCCGAGCTGCCCGAGATCGGCGCCTAGGCAGCGAGCCTAGTAACGGCCGCTACGAAACCATATGGAAACGCACGATGCGCTTTATTGCGCTAAACTGTTTCCTCACTGAGTTGTCGGGGCTTCCGTACACACGGGAGCCCCTTTCCTTACCGGCGGGAGGTCCGCATGAGTCTCTCCGAGCTCTGGTCGCTCTATGGCCAGAACTATATCGACGCGCTGCTAGCAACCTGGGGCATGACGCTTGAGTCGTTTGCCATCGCCATGGTGCTGGCCGTCGCCGTCACCGTGATGCGCGTGTCGCCGCTCAAGCCGCTGCGCGTCTTTGGCGACCTGTATGTCCAGGTCTTCCGTAACATCCCCGGCATCGCGCTGCTCATCATCGTCGTCTACGCGCTGCCCCCGCTCAAGGTCGTCCTGCCCTACCGCACCTGCGTTATCGTCGCCACGGTGCTGCTAGGCTCGGCATTTGGCTCCGAAAACTTTATGAGCGGCATCAACACCGTCGGTGTCGGCCAGGTGGAAGCCGCCCGCTCGCTGGGCATGAGCTTCAGCCGTATCCTCGCCAAGATCGTGATTCCGCAGGCGCTGCGTTCGAGCGTGCTGCCCATGACCAACCTCTTTATCGCCGTCATGCTCACCACCGCGCTCGGCAGTCAGGTGCCGCTTAAACCGCAGGAGCTCACCGGCGTGGTGAGCTACATCAACACGCGCTCGCTCGGCGGCGTCGCCGCGTTCTTTATCTCGGCGCTCGGCTACCTGGGCACGGCCTTTGTGGTGAGCCACATTGGCAACTATATCGATAAGAAGGTGAGGATCCTCCGATGAGCAAGCACTCCACCTCCGCGCTCACCATGCGCGATGCGCTCTACGAGGCTCCCGGCCCCAAGATGCGCGCCAAGATTCGCGTCGGCACCGCCATCTCACTTGTTGCCGTGGCCGCGCTCATCGCTCTGGTACTGCAGCGCTTTTATGTGACCGGCCAGCTTTCGGTCCACTATTGGTATTTCTTTACGCACCTCACCACCTGGAAGTTCCTGCTTGCCGGTTTTGAGGGCACGGTAAAGGTCGCGCTCACCGCAGGCGCCATCGCGCTGGTGCTGGGCCTGGGCCTTATGCTCGGCCGCACAAGCGATATTAAGCCGTTGCAGCTGGCCTGCCGCGTGCTCACCGATTTCTTCCGCGGCGTACCAAGCCTGCTGTTCATCTACTTCTTCTTTTTGGTGCTGCCCCAGTACAAGATCGCGCTGCCGTCGTTTTGGATGCTCACGCTTCCCGTCGCGCTCGCTGCAGCCGGCGTACTTGCCGAGATCTTCCGTGCCGGCGTCAACGCCGTACCGCGCGGGCAGGTTGAGGCGGCCCAGGCGCTCGGTCTCTCCAAGGCTAAAATCACCTTTAAAATCGTGCTGCCGCAGGCGATTCGGTTTATTATTCCGTCGTTGATTTCGCAGCTCGTGGTCGTAGTCAAAGACACCACCGTCGCCTATGTGGTGAGCTACCCCGACCTCATGCAAAACGCCCGCGTGCTCATTACCAACTACGACGCCCTCGTATCGGTCTACCTGGTGATCGCAGTCATCTACATCCTCATCAACGTCGCGATCAACAAGGCCGCTGTCTATGTTTCGCACAAGACCGGCGCGACCATCATCCGCTAACGCTTTACCATTTCGAGTCATAAGGAGCCGAGCACCATGGCACAGAGCACCTCTTCCACCGGCAATCAGCCGCTGATCGAGCTCAGACACGTCGATAAGCACTATGGCGATCTGCACGTCCTCAACGACATCAATCTCTCGGTCGACCGCGGCGAGGTCGTCGTTGTGATCGGCCCCTCGGGCTCGGGCAAGTCGACCATGTGCCGCACCATCAACCGCCTGGAAACCATCGACTCGGGCGAGATCCTCATCGAGGGCGAGCCCCTGCCGCAAGAAGGCAAGGATCTTGCCCGCATGCGCGCCGAACTGGGCATGGTGTTTCAGCAGTTCAACCTGTTCGCACATATGACGGTGCTGCAGAACGTCATGCTGGGACCGGTCGATGTGCTGGGTGTCTCCAAGGACGAGGCCCGCGAGCGCGCCATGGACCTGCTGAGCCGCGTGGGCGTGGCCGAGCAGGCCGACAAGGTGCCCGCACAGCTTTCGGGCGGCCAGCAGCAGCGCGTGGCCATCGCCCGTTCACTCGCCATGCAGCCCAAGGCCATGCTTTTTGACGAGCCCACAAGCGCCCTCGATCCCGAAATGATCAACGAGGTGCTCGAGGTCATGGTCCGTCTGGCCCAGCAGGGCATGACGATGATCGTCATCACGCACGAGATGAACTTCGCCCGCCGCGTGGCCGATCGCGTCGTATTTATGGCCGACGGCCAGATTGTGGAAACCGGCACGCCCGACGAGTTCTTCGACCACCCCCAGACCAAGCGCGCCCAGGACTTCCTCAACTCCATCAAGGGCCACTAACCCAATTGCCACGCGGGCAAATTCATCAGTAACGTTTGCCCCGCGCCACCCCTGTGCTATGTCCACCCGGATTCGAAAGCTACGCCCATGATCGGAACCCGCACCTCATCGTCCTACACTCCGCACGTCGACGTCGATCCCGCCGACCGTCCGCTCATCCTGGTCGCACCACGCTGGGAAGAAGCGAAACCCTATTTGAGCGAGACGCTCTCCCCCAACGAGGAGATTGCGAGCGTCTTTGTCGATGCCATCCTTGCCGCCGGCGGCCTGCCGCTGCAGATGTCCATCACCGAGGACATTGAGGTCATCCGTCATTACGTCGATATCGCCGACGGCATCGCCATTCCCGGCGGCCCCGATGTCAATCCCAAACGTTGGGGCGATGATCGACCCTACGACCCCACCCTCTGCTGCGAGATCCGCGATAGCTTTGAGTTTAAGCTGGTCGGCGAGGTGCTCCGCGCCAAAAAGCCGCTCTTTACCACCTGTCGCGGCACGCAGTTGCTCAATGTCGCCACCGGCGGCACCCTGTGCATGGACGTGCCAAGCCTGGGCGCGCGCGAGGGCCGCACGCAGTGGCGCCATACCCACGTGCTCAACGACCCCGTGCATCCCGTCGAGGTCGTGCCGGGCTCGTTGCTGGAGCGCGCGCTTGGCGGGCACAGGCTTATCCAGACCAACTCCGCACACCACTGCTGCATCGATCGTCTGGGTAAAAGCACGCGCTTGGTCGCCAAGGCAACCGATGGCGTGCCCGAGTGCATCGAAGTCGAAGGCCAACCCTTCTGCCTGGGCGTGCAATGGCATCCCGAGTACACCTGGCAGACGCTCGAAACCGACTTTAACCTCTGGAAGTCGTTTGTCGAGGCGGCAGCCAAGGTCAAGCAGGCCCACTAGCACGCGAACCACAAAACAGATAAGGGCGCCCCGCCGGCCACATGGTCCGGCGGGGCGCCCTTTCACCTATATGTGGCCGGCAAGCAGCCCAAGGCTCGCAAGCTCTTATTCAGCCGCCTCGCGCAGAGCCGACATCGTTGCCGCATATTGCTGCTGCAACGCATGCATTCCCTCGCGAGCGCCGTCAACGGCATCGGCGCCGCGCAGTGCTTCGGTCACCACGACCGCCGGCTCGTACAGATTATCGAATCCCAGGTTCTGGCTCACGCCCTTGAGCGTGTGCGCTGCCATAAACGCACCTTCGGCGTCTCCTGCCGCCATGGCGGCCTCCAGCTTGTCCATGCTCTCGTCATCCAAAAACTTGAGGGCAAAGCGGGCAAGCATTTCCTCGCCCATCAGCCGAGCGCACGCGTCATCATAATTAGCGCCGATCTTCTCATACGCCTCACGCATGGAAATCATGGATTAAAACTCCTTAGGTCAAACTAAATCGTGGGAAACGCGACAACGTCGGCGGGGCGTGCCAACGTCTCGGCAATACGGTCTTGCACCTCGAGCAGGCAGTCGAGCAACAGCGGGTTAAAGGTGCCGCACTTACCGTCCAGGATCATCTGGATCGCCTCCTTGTGCGGGATAGCGTCCTTGTACACGCGCACGCTCGTCAGAGCATCGTACACGTCGGCCACCGAAACCACCTGTGCGGCAATGGGAATATCGTCGCCCTTAAGGCCATCGGGATAGCCCTTGCCGTCCCAGCGCTCGTGGTGCCAACGCGCAATTTGGTACGCATATTCCATAAGCGCATTGCCGACGTGATGGCAACCCAGCTCAAGCAACATGTCGGCGCCGATCGTGGTATGCGTCTTCATAATCTCGAACTCCTCGGGCGTAAGGCGCCCGGGTTTGTTGAGAGTTGCATCGTCAATCGACATCTTGCCGATATCGTGCAGCGCCGAAGCCAGGGCAATCGTAGAGCGTTCCTCGTTGTCGAGGGAAATGGTGTCGCTACGCTGGACCAGACAGCCAAGCAGCAGCTCGGTCAGCTTTTCGATATTCGTAACGTGCCTGCCACTCTCGCCATTGCGAAGTTCCATGACACCGGCCATGATGTCAATGAGCATGCGACTGTTCTTGACGCGCTCGTTGTACTGTTGAGCCAGCAGATTCGTCAGGCGACGCTGCTTGGCGTACAGACGAATGGTGTTGCTTACACGGCGGCGCACGACGCGCGCGGCGAACGGACGGCTGATATAGTCCGAGGCACCCAGCTCGTAGGCACGCAGCACCACGTCATCGGAGTCTTCACTCGAAATCATAATGACGGGCAGGTTATCCATGGCAGACCGGCGTGACAGATCGGACAGCACCTCAAAGCCGTTCATGCCCGGCATGACGATGTCGAGCAGCACGAGCGACAGCTCGTCGCCGTAGCGGTCGACCATGTCGAGCGCCATGCGGCCGTTGTCAGCCTCCAGAATGCGATACTCATCCTTGAGCATCTCGTTGAGGATGACGCGGTTCATCTCGGAGTCATCAACGATAAGAATCGAGGGCTTTTGGCTTTGGAAGGTCTCGATTGCGTCGTTGTCAGTCACGACCGTACCGGGCTTTGCCTTGGCATGGCTCAACAATTGGACCGCGCGGCTAACGCCCTCATCGACCGTCTCGCCATTGATGCGAACACCGCCCACGCATGCCGTAAGGCTGACATGCTCATGGCCGGGGACAATCGTGGCATGAACGACATCGGATACATGGCGCAGGCGACGGGCGAAGTCATCGGAGGGGACATTGGGCATGACGACCACAAACTTGTCGCAGCCATAGCGGACAAGCTCATCAGTCGAACGAATGCCGCTGCGTATTGCCGCCGCCACGGCACCGAGCGCCAGGTCACCGGCATGACGACCGCAGGTATCGTTGAAGACCCTAAAATCATCGAGGTCGATCATCGCAACGCCGGCGTTCATGCGGGCGCTGCGAAGCCTCTCCTCGTAATAACGGCGATTACGCACGCTCGTCAGCACATCGGTGTAGACAAGGTCCTCTTCTGCGGCCTCTTGTTCGTTGATCGGGCGCGCCATCAGCAGGACGTGAGGCTCGCCTTCGACCGTCATAGAGCGCACGCGAGCACGGTATTCGATACCGTCGTTAAGCAGCTGCTCCGATATCTCATCGGAAGTTGCCAAGGCCTCGAGACTCGACTGGCGCAGACAAGGGCACCGATCGCCGGCGAACAGACAGTTACGCTCGTTCTTGACCTGTTCGGCAGATAGCAGACGTACCACGGGGTAGATCTTCGCGGCACGGGCAACCTCGGCGGCAGCTTCCTCGTCGCTTAGATTGGCCTCGTGATTATTGAGCATATGGGGCCCTTTCAGTCGTTGCGTTTGATAGCAGTTGGCATCAAATGGTACAAGGGTAGCATCTTGTCGATGCAGGTAAGCACGTGAATGCCGTTACATTTTCATGAGTTGGCGGACGGCATGTTTGGAGGTGCAGACGCGAGGTTTTGGGGGCGTTTGTTAACACCGCCGAAACGCTTGCGAGTGGGCTGGCGCGACTGCTACGACCCCAGGATGCCGCGGACGGTCTGGGCCGCCGGCGCCGGGCGATCGCGAAGACCGTTATGCGCTCCGGGAATCGTCACGAGTGGGCAGTTCAGGAGCTCTGCCGCCGTTCGCGTGCCCGCCTCGCGAGATGTGCCGATCGAAAGCTCGCCCAAAAGCACAGCGGCAACCGCCTTTGGTGCGCTGATGTCTTCCCATTCGGGTGCATAGGTCATGTTGAGCCCGTATTCGTTCGCCATGAAACAACGGCCGTTGCGCAGGGCATGCTTGGCCTCCGCTTCAGTTGTCTTGGGGGCCTCAGGGTCTGGGTCGCCGATGGCGCCCAGAAAGGCCCTCAATGCCCTCGAGACCTTCCCCGCCGCAATCATATCGAGCAAAACCGGAGCTGCACCCAGACCGGCACCCTCACCCGTCACGGCGGGCTCATGCAGAATCGCTCGCGAGACGACGGCCGGGTTTGTACGAAGAAGTTCCAGGGCCACCAGCGTTCCGGCGCTGTGCGCGAGCACGTTTGCCGCAGGGCCGACATACTCGATAACGGCCTGCAGGTCGGCAGCTTGGGTGGCGAGGTCATAGCGACCGTCCGCAGCATCGCTGCTCTCACCGCAGCCGCGGCGATCGTAGGTAATTACGCGGTAGTCATGGCTGAGCTCGCAAGCAATGCCGTCAAAGAAGATGCCGTCGACGCAGGCACCGTGCACGCATACCAGGGCAGGCGCATCGGACGGCACGTCCGGGCCGGCATACTCGCGACAGGCAATCGTGGTGCCCGCATTCTCAACCGTAAAATCCATGTTGTATCCCCATCATCAATGCTCATCCAGACGCACGCCGGCAGCTCCGGACAGATGCTCATCGTCTTGTGCTTTGTTAACAGATTAACTGTACCCGACTCGAAAGCTTTCATAGCGCAGCATCAAGGGCAGAGTAAAAAATCGAAACCTGCAAAGCACAAGCCCGGACCAAGCGTTGGCGCCGATGCTATGCTAAGGCACAACTGTCTTGAGGAGCATATGCCTATGTCTACGTTTTTGAATGCCAGCCCTATCTTTGGGCCCGTCCGCAGCCGTCGCCTTGGCCTCTCGCTTGGTGTCAACATGATGCCGGCTAGCGGCAAGATTTGCACCTTTGACTGCATCTACTGCGAAAACGGTCTCAACGCCGAGCGCCCCTGTCACGAGCCGTATAACACCGCTGCCGTGGTGCTCGACGCTCTGGAGGCCAAGCTGCATGAGATGGCAGCCGAGGGCGAGCTCCCCGACGTGATTACGTTTGCCGGCAACGGCGAGCCCACCGCTGCCCCGGAGTTTCCGCAGGCTATCGCCGGCGCTGTAGCGCTGCGCGACCAGCTGGCTCCGAGCACCAAGATTGCCGTACTCTCCAACGGCACGCGTGCCGACCGCCCCGAGGTGCACGATGCGCTCATGATGGTCGACGACAATATTCTTAAGCTTGATACCGTTGACCCGGCATTTATCCAGCTGCTTGACCAGCCTGTTGGCCCCTACGACGTTGAGCACCAAATCGAGACGTTCGCGAGCTTTGACGGCCACGTCATTATCCAGACGATCTTTTTGACCGGCGAGTACCAGGATAAGTCCGTCGACAACACCGGCGAGGAATACGTCGGCCCCTGGCTCGCAGCGCTCGAGCGCATCCGCCCGCAGGAGGCGACCATCTACACGGTGGCGCGCGAGACGCCGGTCGCCGGCCTTGCCAAAGCAGCGCCCGAGGCGCTCGACGCCATCGCCGCACGCGTCCAAGCCCTCGGCATCCCCTGCCAGGTGAGCTACTAGCACGCGACTACGATTCAGGCGGCCAGCGCCCCCTCTCACGTCATCAGTTGCGGTGATACAGTTCCTGTTTATGCCGTTAAACCGCTTAAATCGGAACTATATCACCGCAACTCATATAGGCATGTTAGTGGGCTATACTAGCTGCGGATGAAAGGAAGTTAGCCATGTTTGACAAGGGACCTGTGCCCGGCCGCAACGACGCTTGCTGGTGCGGCAGCGGCAAGAAATATAAGAAATGTCACAGCGCCTTCGACGAGCGCCTCGAGCGTCTGTGGGAGGAGGGCTGGAACGTCCTGCCTCGCACGCTCTACAAGACGCCTGCCGACATCGAGGGTATCAAGCGCTCGGCCGCCATCAACGTGGGTGTGCTCGATTACGTGGGCGAGCACATCGCCGCGGGCATGACCACCAACCAGATCGACCAGATGATCTACGACTACACCGTCGAGCACGGCGGCACGCCGGCCGACCTCAACTACGAGGGCTACCCCAAGAGCGTGTGTACCTCGATCAACGACGTCGTCTGCCACGGCATTCCCTGCGACACGGACGTCCTGTGTGAGGGCGACATCATCAACGTGGACTGCTCCACGATCTTGGACGGCTACTTTAGTGATTCGAGCCGTATGTTCTGCATCGGCGAGGTCTCGGCCGAGCGCCAGCGCCTGGTCGAAGTCACCCGTGCCAGCGTGGAGGCGGGTCTGGCGGCCGTCAAGCCATGGCTACCACTGTCCGTTATGGCCGAGGCCGTGCAAAAGACGGTCGAGGACGCCGGCTTTAGCGTGGTGCGCGAGTACGGCGGACACGGCATCGGTAAGGAGTTCCACGAGGACCCGTTTGTGGGCTTTACCACCGAGGCGCCCGATGTGGACACCATCATGGCTCCGGGCATGGTCTTTACCATTGAGCCCATGGTCAACGCCGGAGCGCCCGACATCAAGATCAGCAAGGGCGACGGTTGGTGCGTGCGCACCAAGGACGGCAGCGATTCGGCCCAGTGCGAGGTACAGCTCGTGGTGACCGAGGACGGCTACGAGCTGCTGAGCTGGTAGCCGTGGATGCGCCGGGCTTCGCGATGGATATGTTAACCATCGCGAAGCCCGGCGTTTTTATAGCGTTTTGCCTGATAAAACCTGCCAAAATAAACCTGTCCCCTTTTGGCAGGTTGGGCGGAGAGGACCGTTTGTGAACATCCTGGTTTTGTTGCCCGTCAACGACCGTCATCGCGCAATTCTTGAGTCGAGCGCTCCGGGCGAGGACTTTATCTACACGAGTGCCGACGCCATCACGCGCGAGCAGGTCGCCGATGCCGACGTGATCTTGGGCAACATCGACCCTTCCCTGCTGACCGCATGCGAGCACCTCCAGCTGCTGCAACTGCAGACCGCCGGCTATGACGACTATCTCGCCGCCGGCACCGTGCCGGCTGAAGCCAAGCTGTCTTGCTCAATCGGCGCCTACGGCCAGGCCGTGAGCGAGCACATGTTTGCCATGGTCCTTTCCATGATGAAGCACCTGCCCGGCTATCACGACTTGCAGCGCGAGCATCGCTGGGAGGATTTGGGGCCGGTCACCTCGCTCAAAAACGCCAATGTGCTGGTGCTGGGCGCGGGCGATATCGGCGGCCACTTCGCCACGCTCTGCCGCAACATGGGCGCGCACGTCCGCGGCATCAAGCGCCATCCACTCGTCTACCCCATTGTGTTTGAAGACATGGACGGCATGGACGCCCTGTCCGAGCGCCTGGCGGAAGCTGACATCGTCGCATCCTTTATGCCGAGCACACCCGAGACCCGCGGCCTGGCAAACGCCGAGTTCTTCGCCGCGATGAAACCGGGCGCCTTCTTTGCCAACGGCGGCCGCGGCGACCTCGTAGTTGCGGACGATTTGGTTGCCGCTCTGGAGTCGGGACATCTCGCCGGCGCCGCAGTCGACGTCACCGACCCCGAGCCGCTGCCTGAGACAAGCCCCCTGTGGGATGCGCCTAACATGCTCATTACGCCGCATATCTCGGGCTGGTTCCACCTGGCCGCCACGCTCAACAACGTCGTCGACATCGCCGCGGAGAATCTGCGTCACCTGCAGGCGGGCGAAACGCTTCGCTGCTGGATCGAGCATTAGGGTTCCGCCGTTCTAACGAACGGCGGACCGGTCGACGCTGCGCGCCGCCCAGAACGACAATTTGTCATTCAAAAGACAAGGCATGACCAGAAGGTCTATGCCTTGCCTTTTTCATGCCAACTTGTTCGCTCTGGACATCGCTCGCTGACGCTTGCTCAACCTGCGGTGTCATAACAATTCTGTCCAGCTGTTGGCTTTGCGGCATTTGCCCAGATAAACCTGCATAATAAACCTGTCCCTTTTAGCAGGTTTTAGAGCTCCACGCTTTCGGCACCGTTGATGGTTAGGTTTCGCTCGTAGAAGGCTGTGAGGGCGCGGATGGCGTACATGACGTCGCGCACGCCGCCGGTCTCGTAGCTCGAGTGCATGGCAAGCTGCGGCAGGCCCACGTCCACGGCATGCATGCTCGCCTGCATGTTCGACAGATTGCCCAGCGTAGAACCACCCGCCATATCGCTCTTGTTGGCGAAGGCCTGCGTGGGCACGTCGGCATCATCGCAGATGGCTTGGAACACCGCGCGGCTAAAGGCATCGGTGCAATAGTGCTGGTTGGCGGCTTCCTTGATGACGATGCCGCCGTTGAGCACAACCTGGTTGCGCGCATCGCACTTCTCGGCGTGGTTGGGGTGCACGGCATGCGCGTTGTCGCAGCTCACGAGCATCGATGCGGCAAGGGCGCGATGATACGACTCGTCGTCAAAGCCCAGCGATCCGTTAATGCGGCGCAATGCGTCGGCCAAGAACGTCGACATGGCGCCCTGCTTGGTCTCGGAACCAACCTCCTCGTTATCAAAGCAGCAGAAGACCGAGACGTCGCGCGCGTTCTCGGCACCCAAAAATGCCTGCAGTGAGGTGTAGGCGCAGGCCAGGTCGTCGAGCTTGGGCGTCGAGATGAACTCGTCAGCCCAGCCCCAAATGCGCGCATCCTGGCGGTTGACCAGGAACAGATCGCGGCCCAGGATCTGCTCGGGCTCAACGTCCAGCTCATCGGCAATCAGGGCATCAAAATCTCCCTGCTTGAGTTCGCCGGCGCTGATGAGCGGGCACAGGTCGACGGCTCGGTTGGGAGCAAAGCCCTCGTTAACGCCGCGGTTCATGTGGATGGCAAGACTCGGAATGATAGCGACCTCGCGCTCGGTGGCAAGCAGGCGGCTCTCGATACGGTCGCCCTCGCGCACCAGCACGCGGCCTGCGAGCGCCAGCGGGCGGTCGAACCAGGTGTAGTCGATCATGCCGCCGTATGCCTCGGTGTTCAGGCGCAGCGTCTCGCCCGCGCCGTCGAGTTCGGGCACAGCCTTGACCTTAAATGTCGGCGAATCGCTGTGCGACGCCGTGAGCTGAAAATGATAGTCACCCGCAACGCCGTCCTCGCCCCACGTCGCGGCCAGGTCCTCGCCCACCTTAAAGGCGATGACGCTCGAGGTATTGCGCTGCGTGTAATAACGCCCGCCCGGCTCGATGTCCCACGCCGCATTCTCGGGCAGATAGGTGAAACCCGCCTCGTCGAGCTCGGCCATAATGGTTGCCGCCGTATGGAACATGCTGGGGCATGCCTCGATAAAGTCGATAAGGTCGTTGGCGGCCTCGATATCATCGGCCGTCACATGCGCGCGCTCGGGCGTTTCCTGATCCGTCATGCTCTCCCCTTTCGCTGGGTTGATGGTCCCCTCCAGCATACCCCGCCACGCCAGCGCCGCACTCTTCATTCCGTGCTTAATTCCGCGCCGCTCACCAACTTGAGCCATCATGCCCGCGTTCCTTTTGCGACAATTGCGCTAACAGGACGAGAGGAGTCGTCATGAAGCCACGTAACATTGCCATCGCCTGCGGTGTCGCGGGAGTCGCCGTCGGCCTTGCCGCTGCCACCGGTATCGTTTATCACAAGCAAATCAAGTCCGCCGCGTCGCTCAAACGCTTGACCGGCTACGCGGATGGCTATGACCTGTACGCAATCGACATCGCCTACGACTACGATCTTGATCGCATCATCGCCGCTGGCGTGCGCGACGACCAGGCCTACATCGATGCCGTGGTGGCGCAGGTGCTGCCCGGTGTGCCGGCACATGTCCAGGCGCCCCAGTTTGCCTGCAGCGCTTTTGTCGCCGTAGATGCCGAAGGCCGCGTGCGCACCGGTCTCAATTACGACTTTAAGGACGACACCTCGGCGCTGCTGGTGCGCAATCACCCACGCGGCGGCTATGCTTCCATCGGGTTTGCCGCCCTCAATAACCTGGGCGCCAACACTCCGCTTGACTCCATCACCGGACGCGCCGCGGCGTTGATGGGCCCGTTTGCCCAGCTCGACGGTGTTAATGAATGCGGCGTGTCCATTGCCGTACTCACCCTGGATTCCAAGCCCTGTGACCAGGACACGCAACGCCCCGCCATCAATACCTCGCTCGCCATCCGCCTGGTGCTCGACCGTGCCGCCACCACGCAAGAAGCTGTCGACCTGCTTTCCGCCTACGACATGCACGCTATGGCAGGACGCGATTACCACTTCTTTATCAACGACGCCGCCGGTGACGCGCGCGTAGTAGAGTGGGATCCGCGCGATCCGGACCGCGCTTTCAAAGCGACTCCTGTACGCCAGGTTACGAACTTCTATGCCTGCTATGGCGACGAAGTGCTGCCCAACCAAAAGAATGGCGAGCTGGGCCATGGTAAAGAGCGCGCCGTCGCAATCGCCGATGTCCTTGACGCCCATGTCGGTGCCCAGAACGAGGCAGTCGCTTGGAAGGCCCTACGCGCTGCGGCGCAAGAGCCCAATCCGGAAGACATCACCAGCAACACGCAGTGGTCGGTCGTCTTTGACAACACCGAGCCCGCTGCCGCCATCACGCTGCGCCGCCACTGGGGCGACATCGATGCCTTCGCGCTGTAAGGAGCTGGCACCGTCGTCCTTACGCTGGCCTGACGTTGCTTACATTTCCATACATTTGAGCTAACACGTTTTACCCCCGTATCAACAGTGTGCGGGGGTAAACTTATGCGCATGTTATAACTTGCCCGGAAGGATTCACCATGCTTAGAATCGGTCTTCTTACTAGTGGCGGCGACTGCCAGGCGCTCAACGCCACCATGCGCGGCATTGTCAAAACGCTTATGACCAATAGCGAAGAGCCTATCGAGATTTATGGCTTTGAGGACGGCTATCAGGGCCTTATCTACAGCAGGTTCCGCGTCATGACGCCCGCCGATTTTAGCGGCATCCTCACCCGCGGCGGCACCATCCTGGGCACGAGCCGCACACCGTTCAAGCGTCTGGATACCCCCGAGGCCGATGGTGTCGAGAAGGTGCCGGCGATGGTCCACACCTATCATAAGCTGCAGCTCGACTGCCTGTTTATGCTGGGCGGTAACGGCTCCACCAAGACCGCCAACCGCCTGCGCGAAGAGGGCCTCAACGTTATCGCGCTGCCCAAGACCATCGATAACGACACCTGGGGCACCGAGCTGACGTTTGGCTTTACGAGCGCCATCGACGTCGCCACCAAGTGCATCGACGACATCCACACTACCGCCTCGAGTCACGGCCGCGTGTTCGTTATCGAGATCATGGGCCACAAGGTTGGCTGGATCCCGCTGTACGCCGGCGTCGCGGGCGGCGCGGATGTCATCTTGATTCCCGAGATTCCCTACGACATGGACCAGGTCATCAAGACCATTGAGCATCGCATGGAAACCGGCAGCCGCTTTACCATCGTGGCCGTCGCCGAGGGCGCTATCTCCAAGGAGGACGCGGCGCTGTCCAAGAAGGAGTACAAGAAGAAGCTCGCCGAGCGCACGAGCCCGTCGATCGTCTACGACATCGCCAAGGAGATCGAGGCCAAGACCGGTCGCGAGACCCGCGTCGCCATCCCCGGCCACACGCAGCGCGGCGGCCAGCCCGACGCCCAGGACCGCATCTTTGCGACCCAGTGCGGCGTCGAGGCGGCACTGGGCTGTCTACGCGGCGAGTTTGGCTACATGATCGCCCTGCGTGACGGCAAGATGTGTCACATGCCGCTCGAGGATGTCGCCGGCAAGCTCAAGTATGTCGATCCCCAGAGCGATCTGGTGCGCGAGGCCAAGGCGTTGGGCATCAGCTTCGGCGACGAATAGCCTCGGCCGAAACTGCTCTCATCGGAGACCCCAGGGCTTACCTCCCAAATCGTCCTCGGACATGTCAGGATCCCGCCGTGCGCTTCGCGCGGCGGGATCCTTCCGTCCTGCGGAAAGATTTGGGAGGCAAGCCCTGGGGCCTCCTGCGGTAACCGGGGAGGCCGAGGCTATTCGTCTTCTTGCTGCAAGTGCCTGGGGTAGGATGCGGCGTGCATTTTTGGGAGTATTCAGCAGCCGAGGGTGCCTGCATACTGGATTTTGGGCGAGAGACAGGCGCCGCGGGCCGCATTCTGCAAAAAAATGAGCGGTCCTCGAGGCGCCGGAGCTCAAAGTCAGGCTTTCAATGCGCTTTTGTGCGCCCGCTCCCACACTCGCGGACTCCGGGATGCTGAATTCTCCGGAATTTGCACGCCGCCCCCTGGGGTACCCGCGGGCAAAAAGCAACCGCCCCGCCGAAATATGCAATCGGCGGGGCGGTTTATGCAAAAATGCGGTTGTGGTACATTACAGCTCGCTACAGCTTGAATCCCAGGCAGGTTACTCGGCGCTCTTGAGGGCGCCGACCATGTCGATCTTGTTGAGCGTTCGGTTGGTGGCGAGGTTGACGATAAACGTAAAGCCAAAGGAAAGCACCACGGCGAGCACGTAGCTTAGCGGCTCGACTTCGACGTCAAAGTACAGCGACGGCATCTGCAAAATGTACGTAAAACTCTCGGCCAGCAAGCCGCCCAGTGGCACGCCCAGCGCGGCGCCAATTGCCGTGAGGATCAACGTCTCCTTGTTGACGTAATGGTGCACCTCGCCACGGCGGAAGCCCAGCACCTTGATGGTCGCCAGCTCGCGTTCGCGCTCGGAGATATTCGTGTTGGACAGCGTAAACACCACCACAAACGATAGGCACGCCGCCATAAAGGTCACGAGCACCACGACGGAATTGATAATCGTAAAGTTCGCCTCGTAGTTCTGCCAATGTTCGGCCGTGCTCGAAATCGTAAGCCAACCGTCACTCTTAAGATTCTTGCTAAACGCAATCTGGTCGGCCGACGAGCCCTTAAGCAGCACAAAGACGCCGTTAAGGCGTGCGCTTCGGCCAAACGCGCGCTCATAGGTGCCCTGCGTCATGTAAAGCGTGTTGCCCAGATAGTTAAGCGAAATGTCGCTGACTTTGACCTTGGCGACATTGAGCGACGAATCCTGGACGTGCGCCGTATCGCCCGGTTGAATCCCCAGCACCAGCTGTGAACTCTTACTCAGATACACGTCTCCGTCACGCAAAGACAGTGGCTCTTTGGACTCATCCTCAAGGCGAACGTAATCGCCCAAGTCACCCGTGCGGTCATCGGGCACCACGATCAGCTGCACGGTCTCGCTCTTTCCGCCGAATGTAAAGGTAACGTTGTCGGTCATAATCGGCAGCGTCGAAGTCACGGTCACGTTGGAATCATTGGCCGCGCCGCGCTCATCCAATGCCGCGCACGTCTGTGAAAAATCGTCGGGGTTAGCAACCGCCAGCAAGTCATAGCGCGTGATATGCCCGTACTGTTTGGGCGAAAGCGCCACCGACGTGTCGCGGATGCCCATACCGCAGATCACGAGCGCCGTACAGCCGGCAATACCGAAGATGGTCATAAAGGCACGCTTTTTGTAGCGGAACAGGTTACGCGCCGCCACCTTGTTCAAAAAGCCCATGCGACGCCAGATAAAGCCGATGCGCTCAAGCAAGATGCGCGAGCCAGCGCGCGGGGCCTTGGGACGCATAAGCGAGGCCGGGGTCTCGGCCATCTCGTGGCGGCAGGCGATAATCGTGGCGCCCACCACGCCCACGGCAAACAGCGCCACCGAAACGATCGAGGACACGATGTCGTACGAAAGCAGCATCTGGGGCAGTGAGTACATATCGTCGAACACCGTAAACAGGAACAGCGGCAGGCCCACAAATCCGATGATGTTGCCGAGCACGCCGCCGATCAGACACGCCCACAGCGAGTAGTCCACGTATTTGGACAGAATACGCCCGCTCGAATAGCCGAGCGCCTTGTACAGGCCAATGAGCGTGCGCTCTTCCTCGACCATGCGTGTGGCGGTGGTAAGACTGATGAGCACGGCGACGACAAAGAAGATAAATGGGAAAACCGTGGCGATGGCCTCGATCGAAGAACTGTCGCTCTCGACGCTCGAGTAGCTTGCGATGTTACCGCGGTCCTGGATGTACCAGGTGCATTCGCCCAAATCGGAAATCTCGGCGCGAGCATCGGCGAATTGTTGGTTGGCGGCGGCGCGGCGCTGGTCCAGGTCGGCCTGAGCCTGGACACGCTCCTCGCTGCCCTGGGGCATGCGGTTGATGTTGTCCTGTTCAATCCCAAAGAGCATATTCGCCTGGCGCTCGGCCGCATCCAAGCTTGCCGGCGTGTCAACCGTCAGCTCCTGAGCGCGCACCTTCTCACGCTCCTCACGGATCTTCTCGATATTACCCTTGACCTCGTTGATCTTTGTCGTATAGGCATCTGAATAGGAGTTGAGGCTCTTGGCTCCCTCGACGGTCACGCGGATCGCGGAGTAGGAAGAAGATGTCGCGGCATCCTCGCTCACATAGAACTTATAGTCCGCAGCCGAAGCAGCGCGAAAGGCGTTGACTGTCGAGTCGGAGCTCACGTCGGTGGGGTCGAGGACCTCGGCCGTAATGGTGCAATCGCCCGCGGCAAACTGATCCTTGGCACTTTGGTTCGACGAGCTTGCGTCATTGGCGGCAAAACTCACGGTATCGCCGATTTTCTTGCCCGATGCCTTCAGGAACTTCGAAGTCACCGCGACTTCATCGGCGCTCTCGGGCAAATCGCCGTTCACGAGCACCGGCTGATCGATGTTCTCCTTGGAGAGACTCTGCACGACCACGCGCTCGCGCGTTGTACCCACGGCGGTGTAGGCGGTCTCGGTGTAGATGCCCTCGGCCGTCTCGACACCATCGACCTCTTGGATGGCGGCGAGATCATCGTCGGTCAGGCCATAGGTCGACTGGACGTTGATATCGTAGACATTCTGCTGGTCAAAGTAGGCGTCGACCGAATCGCACAGATCCTCGCAGCCCGCCTTAAGACCGCACATCACACTCACGCCGAGCGCGGTGATGACCACAATGGACAGGAAGCGCTTAAGGCTGCCTCGGATTGTGCGGTAGATGCCACGGCGAAAAACCGTCGGCACCATATCGTTTGAGCTTTGGGCAGTGCGGTAGGTCGTAAAATCCTGCTCGCGCTCCGTGTTCTGCGCGTCGCGGCGTAGGCTGTTTTGGCGGTCTTGGTCCATGGGCGCTACCACTCGATCGTCTCGATAGGCACGGGATTTTGCTGGACCGTTTCACTCTCCACGCGCCCGCTCTTAAAGCGAATCAGGCGATCGGCCATGGGCGCGAGAGCGGAGTTGTGGGTGATGATAATGACCGTAATGCCCTGTTTGCGGCAGGTGTCCTGCAGCAATTGCAAGATCTGCTTGCCGGTTTTGTAGTCAAGTGCACCCGTGGGCTCGTCGCACAAAAGTAGCTTGGGGTTCTTGGCCAGCGCGCGGGCGATGGACACGCGCTGTTGCTCGCCGCCCGAAAGCTGCGCCGGAAAGTTAGCGAGTCGGTCGCCCAGGCCAACCTGGCAAAGCGTTTGCTCGGCATCGAGCGAATCGGGGCAGATCTGAGCTGCGAGCTCAACGTTTTCGAGTGCCGTCAGGTTGGGAACCAGATTGTAGAACTGGAAGACAAAGCCGACGTCGGCGCGGCGGTATTCAACAAGCTGCGCCTCGTTGGCGGAGCTCACGTCGCGCCCGTCCACCGTCACGGTGCCGGAAGTCGCCGTATCCATGCCGCCCAGGATGTTGAGCGCCGTGGTCTTGCCAGCACCCGAGGCGCCCAGGATAATGGCGAGCTCACCGCGCTCGACCGTAAAGCTCGCGCCGTCGAGTGCGTGAATGCGGGCGTCGCCCTCGCCGTATGCCTTGATGACATCTTTGAATTCGATATAGGCCATCGATTGGTTCCCATCTGGTCGGATAACTCTTTAGTATTACCCATTTCGCACCGACCAAAAAGGGACAGGTTCATTTTGGCAGGTTTTAGAGGCGGACGGTGAAGGTGATTTGGTTGCCGCTGCCGCAGACAGAAGCGCTCCCGCCATGTGCTTCGGCGATGGCGCGCACGACGGACAGTCCCACGCCCGAGCCGCCTGTCTTGGAGCTGCGCGACACGTCCGCACGATAGAAACGGTCGAACAATCGGTCCAGGTCGCCTTCGGGCAGCTCGTCTACAGCGTTCGATACGACAAGCTCTGCCGAGCCTTTGCCCGCACCGCGCGAAACGGCGCGCAGGCTCAGCTCGATCACGCTGTCCTCGCTTGCGTAGCGTGTGGCGTTGTCCAGCAGCAGCTCAACAACCTGCGCCACTGCCGCGGCATCGGCATGGGCCCGCACACCGCTCGCGATCGACGTCGACAGCCGCTTTCCGCGCGAAACCGCCACCGATTCAAATGGCGTCGCAGCCGTGTCCACGGCCTCCGAAAGATCAATCGTCGCCATAGTAAAGCCGGCCGAGCCCTCGTCCATACGCGCCAGGAACACCAGACGCTCCGTGAGCGCCGTCAGCCGCGCGACCTGCTCGTGAATGCTCTGCGTCCACTCGCTCTCGCCGCTCTCGATCTCTTGGACCTCGTTGGCGGCGTCAATCACGGCCAGCGGCGTTTTGATCTCGTGGCTTGCATCGGTAATGAAGCGCTTCTGTTTGCTATAACTCTCGACCATCGGCCGAATCACCGCACCCGAGGCGACCGTTACAATTGCCAGCACCGCCAGCCAGCCAATGCAGCTGATTGCCACACTCGCGCTCAAAAACGAATGGAAACTTGCAAGCTCGCGCGAACAGTCCACGAACACATAGGTTGTCTTGTCGCCCTGAACCGTAGCCGTATAACGGTAGTTGCCAGAAAAGCCCGAAGTCCAACCCTTGGAATATAGTCCTGCAGCGATGCGGGCGGCGCGCTTGGCACCTACCGCGGCAATGCGGGCCGTGTTGACATCGGTCACCTGCCCGCCGGCAATCGACACCGTAAAGTAGCGCGTGTCGAAGGGAGACTCCGCCGTCATGCCTTCAAAATGCACATCGCGAACGGCCGCCCGGTTACCGGTAGCAACCTTGCCGGCAACCGCATCCTGACCGGGACCGGTCTTAGGCTCGTCCTCCCCATCAATGCCATCCTTGCCTGCCAGGATATAGTCCAGTCGTGCATCGGCCATCTTGCAAACATGCGAATAATTGACAATGTTGATGCCAGCGATGATGAGCGTGAGCACCACGGTCACAGCGCCCATGGCAACGAGGATGAACTTACGACGCAGGCGACGGCCCATTGCACTGGCAGCATCGGCGCGCCCCGGATTACCCGAGCCCACACCCATGCCGAGCTTCGCCGCCATGCGCTTGCACCACGCGCGTACGCCCACTCCTACTCGCCTTCCTCGACAACCTCAAGCGAATATCCCTGGTTGCGCGATGCGCGAATGGCCACGTCAGCACCCAGCGCCGTCAGTTTTTTGCGCAGGTATGAGATGTAGACCCACACCACGTTGGCACCTTCGGGCGCGTCTTCTCCCCAAACCTCGAGCATCAGACGCTCGGTGGGTATACGCGTGCCGGCGTTGCGCATAAAGAGTTCCATGAGCTGAAACTCGCGATTGGCCAGATGCTCCTCGCCCAAGGGCCCCACAAGCGTGCACGATGCCGTGTCGAGGCGTACGTTGCCCACGCTGAGCGTCGTGGCGTCAATTGCCGTCGCGGCGCGCGTCATGGCGCGAATGCGCGCAAGCAGCTCCTTGGCGGCAAACGGCTTAGTCAGGTAATCGTTGGCGCCGGCGTCCAAGCCCTCGACCTTATCGGACACCTCGCTTTTTGCCGTAAGCATGATGATGGGCAGACGTTTGCCGGCCTCACGCGTGCGCTTGAGCACCTCGATGCCGTCCATGCCGGGCATCATGATGTCCAAAATTGCGGCGTCATAGTCGTTGGCAAGCAGATACTCGAGCGCCGTCAGACCGTCGAGCGCGGTGTCGACCTCGTAGTCGCTATGTTGAAGAATCGCGGTGAGGGCGCGGGAGAGACCAGGTTCGTCCTCGGCAAGCATCAGCTTCATAGTTGCTCCATTGGCGCATGGCTCCACAGGTTTCGATACTGCCGATGATAGCGTACCGTCAACCGCCTTAGCGCAGCCTTAGCTGCTCAGCCTGCGCGTTTTTAAATACGCAGGATGTGGCTTAGCCAAACTTAAGGCGCACGTGTCGAGCGCTTTGACGCATGCCGGGCGCGAAGGGACAGTGACTCGTCCTTTCACGGCGCCCTAGTTATGCAAAGTGCTCGAGCGTTACTCCTCGTACGCGCCCTCAAGCCGAAGCAGCCACTCCTTGCGATCGAGCCCGCCGGCATATCCGTTGAGCGAACCATCGGCGGCAACTACGCGATGGCATGGCACGATAATCGAAATGGGGTTACGCGCAACCGCAGCCCCCACCGCGCGAGGAGATACAACGGGTGCCTCGTTTCCCGGCACATGATGTCGAGCCGCAACACGCTGGGCGATCTCGCCATACGTAGCGACCTCGCCACGCGGGATAGAAAGCAGCTCAAACCAAACCTCGCGCTGAAACGCCGTGCCAATCAAATGCAACGGCGGCGTAAACCGAGGCTCCTGCCCCGCAAAATAAGCATTCAGCCAAGCCCATGAACGCTCAAGCACCGAAGAGGCCACACCATTTGCCGGACTCACCGACGACATGCCACCGGTACCGGAAACCGCGTCGGCGCCTTCAACATGTTCGGAGTCTTCCCGGAGAAGCGTGGAACCAAAGTGCTCCTGCCCCTCAAACCAAAGCCCCGTCAGACCGCGGCCATCAGCGGCAAGCAAGATTTCGCCCAAAGGCGAGGCAAATGTCGTCGTGACCACCAGCGGCTCCTTTCAAAACTCCGCAACATAATACCGCGAATTGTGCAGACAACCCCAATCGACCCCAAAGTCCCCGCAGGCAGCAGGCGCAACGCGCCACAGCTGCCGGCCGCGTCCCAAAGTCCCCCAAGGCGGCAGGCGCGAAGCGCCGGGGCCGCCGCCGGGACCAGGGCCTGCAACGGCCACGTGCCCCCCACATCAGCCCAGCGGCCCCAACCAACAACGACCCCATCGCAGGCCGCTCGCAGCCGAGTCACCGCAGGCGGGGGCCGGGCTTGGTTTTCAGAACACTCCGCAGACCAGTGTGGCGCCTTGTCCGCGGCTCCGAAGGAGCAGGACAAGGCGCCACACATGGTCGAGGACGTTCTGAAAACCAAGCCCGGCCCCCGCCGGATAGGTCACACTACTCGCAGAGCAGCTTAGCGATCTGGACGGCGTTGGTTGCCGCGCCCTTACGGATTTGGTCGCCGCAGCACCAGAAGGTGATACCGCGCACGGCCTCGGGGTTCGAGATGTCGCGACGCACGCGGCCGACCCAAATCAGGTCCTGGTCGGACGTATCCATCGGCATGGGGAAGCGATCGTGCGCATCCTCGGCGCTCATATCGTCAACCAGCTTCACGCCCGGAGCAGCAGCCAGCGCAGCACGGGCCTCCTCAACCGTAATGTCGCGCTCAAACTCGAGCGTAATGCTCTCGGAGTGCGAACGCAGCACGGGCACGCGCACGCAGGTGCAGTTCACGCGCAGCTCGGGCAGATGCATGATCTTGCGGCCCTCGTTTTGCAGCTTCATCTCCTCGGAGGTAAAGCCTTCCTCCTTGACACCGCCGATCTGCGGAATCAGGTTGCTCGCCAGCTGGGCGGCAAACGCGCGCGGCTCGGGAATCTCCTCGCCACGGCCCAGGGCGGCAAGCTGAGCCTCGAGCTCGGCCATACCGGGAGCGCCAGCGCCCGAAGCTGCCTGATACGTGGACACGATCATACGCTTCACGCCAGCAAGCTGGTGCAGCGGCCACGTGGGAACCAGGCCGATGATGGTCGCGCAGTTGGGATTGGCGATAAGGCCGTGATGCCACTTGATGTCGTCGGCATTGATCTCGGGCACGACCAGCGGCACCTCGGGATCCATGCGGAAGGCGTGGCTGTTGTCGACCACGACGGCGCCGCGCTTGACGGCCTCGGGCAGTAGCTCCTTCGCAATATCGTCGCCGGCGGCGCCGAGCACGATGTCGCAGCCCTCAAAGGCCTCGGGGCAAGCCTCCTCAATCACAACCTGCTCGCCGCGGAACTCGACGGTCTTGCCCGCAGAGCGCGCGCTCGCTAGCAGCTTGAGCTTGCCGACCGGAAACTCCTGCTCGTTGAGGCACTCGAGCATCTGGGTGCCCACGGCTCCCGTCGCGCCCAAAATAGCAACCGTGTACTGTTTCATGCTTCCCCCTTTAAAGGCTGTGGCTTTTGCCCGCACGCCGAGCAGGCCGATTATTGTTGCCAGTGTATACAAGAACAGGGCGGGCACGAAACCCGCCCCGTCGAAACGAAACCGAAACGAAACGCCCCGCCGTAGTTTTTGAGGCAAGTCCCAAAAATCTACTGGGATAGCAGCTACTTGTGGAGCGCGGCCGGAGCGGGATCGACCGGCACGGGAGCCTCCAGGTCGGAGACCTTCACAATGCCGTTCTCGTCGGAGAAGGCGCGGTAAATGGTCCGAATCGCCAGATCGAAGTCCTTCTCCTCCACGCCGATGATGATGTTGATCTCGTCGCAGCTCTGCGAAATCATACGCACGCTCACGCCGGCCTGACCGAGCATGCCAAACAGGTGACCAGAGATGCCGGCGCGGCCACGCAGGTTGCGGCCGACGGTGGCGATGAGCGCCAGACCCTCGACGACCTCGATCTCGAGCGGCTCGACTTCCTTTTGGATGTCGCCCACGAGCGAGTACAGCGAATCGTGCACATCCTCTTCCTGCACCACGGCGCCAAAGCGGTCGACACCGGTGGGCATGTGCTCGACGGAGACGTCATAGCGCTCGAACACCGAAAGCGCGCGACGCATAAAGCCGACGCGGGGCTTGGTACGGTCGCGGGCCACGTTAATGGCGACAAAGCCGCGCTTGCCGGTCACGCCGGTAATGATGGGCTCGGCCTCGCCCTCGTCGGCCGTCTCGCTAATGATGGTGCCGGGGTCCTGCGGCGCGTTGGTGTTCTTGATGACCAGCGGAATACCGGCCTCGCGCACGGGGAACACGGCCTCCTCGTGCAGGACGCTCGCGCCCATGTACGAAAGCTCGCGCAGCTCCTCGTAGGTAACGCGGGCGATGGGCTGGGCCTCGGGCACAATGCGCGGATCGGCAGAATAGAAGCCCGAGACGTCGGTCCAGTTCTCGTAAAGGTCGGCGCCCAGGCACTTAGCCAAAATCGAGCCCGAGATATCGCCGCCGCCACGATCGAGCAGCTTGATCTGGCCCTCACGTGTCGCGCCGTAGAAACCGGGCATAACAAAGCCGCCCTGCTGACCGTACTCCTGCACCAGCTCGGAGGTACGGTTCATGCTGAGCGTACCGTCATGATGGAACGCCACAACCGTCGCGGCGTCCAGGAACGGCAGGCCCAGGTACTCCGCCATCAGGCGAGCGGTGAAGTACTCGCCACGGCTCACGAGCTCCTCGGTAGAGTAGCCGCCCGAGCGGGCGCGCTCGGCAAAGGCCGCGAACTCCTCACGGATGGGATAGGTGAGTTCCAGCTCGTCAGCGATATCAAAATAGCGCTGGCCAATGTCCTCGAGCAGTTCCTCGCACGACACGTGGTACTTGACGTGCGCGTTAACCAGGTAGAGCAGGTCGGTCACCTTGGTGTCGCCCTTAAAGCGGCGGCCGCAGGCGGAAACCACCACAAAACGGCGGGCCGGGTCGGCATCGACAATGGCCTTGATCTTCTTAAAGTGTTCGGCGTCGGCGACCGACGAGCCGCCAAACTTGGCAATCTTAATCATGGGCTTGAGGTTACCTTTCTAAAAGCCTCTGCAAACCTGTTTTGCGCGCTCTGATACCATGGTTTCACCGATTGGGACCAAGGCATCCGAGGAGCAGTGTTATATGGGAACTTATCATAGTACACGAGGACGCACTTTATCGTGCTCAAGTAAGGTGGCAATCCGTACCGGCATCGCTCCCGACGGGGGTTTGTTTGTCTCGGACGAGCTGGGCACCCAGCAACTCGATATCAGCTCGCTTGCAGATAAATCGTACTTTGAAATCGCTCAAGATGTGTTGGGAATGTTACTGAATGATTACACGGCCGAAGAAATTTCGGCGTGTGTCGACGAGGCTTACCGCAGCACGTTTGCGAGCGAAGAGGTCACGCCGCTCGTCAAACTCGACGCCGCACCGGGCGCCGATGCCCCTCAGACCTATGTGATGGAACTCTTTGGCGGCCCCACAAGCGCCTTTAAGGACGTCGCCCTGCAGATGCTCCCCCGCCTGATGGCCCGCACCTCTGCCAAGGACGGCAGCGCCGAGCGCATCATGATCGTCACCGCCACGTCGGGCGACACGGGCAAGGCAGCACTTGCCGGCTTTGCCGACGCTCCGGGCACGGGCATCACTGTCTTTTATCCCGAGGGCAAGGTCAGCCGCGTTCAGAACCTGCAGATGTCCACGCAGGAGGGCGACAACGTCGCTGTCTGCGGCATCCGCGGCAACTTTGACGACGCCCAGAGCGCCGTCAAGCGCATCTTTGCCGATAAGGAGCTTGCCGAGCGCCTGGAGGCCGCTGGCACCGTGCTTTCGAGCGCCAACTCCATCAATGTCGGCCGTCTGGTACCGCAGGTCGTCTACTACTTTGCCGCCTATGCGCAACTGCTGCGCGCCGGCGCCATCGAGGCTGGCGACGCCGTAGAGTTCTGCGTGCCCACCGGCAACTTCGGCGATATCTTGGCCGGCTACTACGCCAAGCGCATGGGTCTGCCCGTCGCCAAGCTCGTCGTGGCGAGCGACAAGAACAACGTGCTGGCCGACTTCCTGACCACCGGCGTTTACGACCGTAACCGCCCGTTCTTCACGACCATCTCGCCGTCGATGGACATCCTTATCAGCTCCAACCTGGAGCGCATGCTGTACTTCCTGTCCGATGGCGACTGCGAGCTTGTTGCCGGCCTTATGGAGCAGCTTGCCCAGACCGGCCGTTACGAGGTGCCCGCCGAGCTGCTGGCCAAGATCCAGAGCGTGTTTGGCTGCGGCTGGGCCAGCGAGGACGAGGTCCGCACTGCCATCAAGAGCTGCTGGGATGCGAACGGCTACGTGATTGACCCGCACACCGCTTGCGGCTATCACGTCTTTGAGCAGGTCGCTCCCGCCGAGGGCGCCAAGGCCCGCGTGCTGCTTTCGACCGCCAGCCCCTACAAGTTCCCGCGCGCCTGCTGCGACGCCCTGGGACTCAACGTTCCCGAGGACGACTTTGAGGCCATGCGCGTGCTCGAGCAGGCAACCAACACGGTCGCCCCGACCCAGCTCGCCGAACTCGAATCCAAACCCATCCGCTTCGAAGACGTCTGCGACGTCGATGAGATGGCAAGCTACGTCGAGTCCGCAGCAAAAAAGATGGCTACCAACTAAAACCCCTTATAAGGCGCCGGCGAAAGCCGGCGCACCTTCTTTTATCAGAAACCCACCGGGATGATGACGAGCTGACATGCGGGTCTGCCTGTTTAGTTCGTCGCGAGTTCCGCACGAGCCGGAAAGCACTTAATGTGCTTTCCGAGCGAGCCAGGACTGCCCGAGCAGCGAACTAAACAGGCAGACCGCCCAGGAGATTCCCATGATCAAGATCACCGTCCCAGCAACAAGCGCCAACTTGGGCATTGGCTACGACACCCTCGGCATGGCCGTCAGCCTCTACTCGCACTTCACCTTTGAGCGCGCCGACAAGCTCACCATCACGGGCTGCCCCGAGGAGTTCCAAAACGAGAACAACCTAGTCTACGTAAGCTTTGTGGATGCGCTGGCCGCATGGGGCGAGCCGGCCTTCCCCGTCGCCATCGACATTCAGACTGACGTTCCCGTCGCTCGTGGCCTGGGTTCCAGCTCCACCTGCGTTGTCGCTGGCATTATGGCCGCCGCCGCGCTGACGGGCCACACCGTCGACCGCGCCGAGCTCGTCCGCATCGCCACCGAGGTCGAGGGACATCCCGACAACGTCGCCCCCGCCATCCTGGGCGGCGCAGTCTGCTCTTTTACACCGACCGATTCGCTCCCCCAGTGCCTGCGCTACGAAGTGAGCGATCGCCTGCGTTTTATTACCGTGATTCCGCCCTACGAGGTACACACGAGTGAGGCGCGCAAGGTCGTGCCGCAGGAGATTCCGCTTTCCACCGCCGTATGGCAGATGGGCCGCATCGCCGGCATGACGCGCGGCCTGGAGACCGGCGACCTTGACCTGATTGCCGCCGCCAACGACGACCGCATCCAGGAGCCCTATCGCCGCCGCCTGATTCCCGATTACAACGCCGTGCGCGACACCTGCCTTAACGGCGGCGCCAAGACCATCTGGATCAGTGGCTCCGGCTCGACCCTCATGGCCGTGACTGACGACACCATCGTGGCAAAGTTCCTACAGGTCAAGCTGCGCGAGCAGTTCCCCAAGTGCGATACGCATATTCTGACGTGCGACACCGAGGGCGCTCAAATCGAGTACCTGTAGCGCCCTGCCTCATTGCTCTCACCGGTCCCCTTGGGGCTTCCCCTGAAAACGTCCTCGATCATGAATTGCCCCGTCGTGCGCTTCGCGCGACGGGGCAATTCGATCTGCGGATTGTTTTCAGGGGAAGCCCCAAGGGGACCTGCGCAGCCTCGACAGGATAATCGCATTCGCTGATTTAATTATCGCCCGATTCGCGGCGCAATCTATTTATCTCCGCTGCTCAGAACCGCCTCAAGTCTTTGCACGAGAACTCCGACGGTAATTCCAAGTGCCTCTGCATAGGCGAACTGCTCATAAACCCTAAGACTGCGTTCCCCGGTTTCGACTTTCGAGATGAACGACTGAGGTACCCTCAGTTTCTTTGCGAGTTCAACCTGAGTGATACCTTGCTCCCGACGAATCTGGGAGAGGCATTTTCCGCATGTCCTATTAGCATCAACGTTCATACCGTTTACGCTATATTCCATTTTGATATATCCCAAACTAGGATATATTCATGTGAGTATCTGTTTCACTTATCGCAATTGTTCGCATCGCACATTTGAAACGAGAGAGGGGACTCGATAAGCATGGATGACGAGATGAAAGAGCCCAATAGTGAGCAAACGCCCAGTGCATCTGATGAACAGAAGCCGAATATCGAAGGGAAGCAGGTTTCTGATGGTGCTGACGACACCACCTCCCCTGACGATCGATCATCAAATGAAGACGGTGCCACATGCAAAAAGGAAGAGGACGATTCACTTCTAACGAGTGCCATTAACAAACTTGGTGGTAATAAACGAGCGGCTATCGCAACTGCTGCGATAGTTGCCGTCATCTTCTGCTTACCCATGCTGTTTCCTCAAATGTTTTGCACCCACAAGCTTTGGACCAATGCGAGTTGCACAAGCCCTCGTACCTGTAAAAGTTGCGGAAAAACCGAGGGGGAACCGCTCGGACATGAATGGGAAGAAGCAACGTGCACGGTTCCGAAGACCTGTCAACGCTGCGGTAAAACCGATGGAAAACCCCTTGGGCATCAACCGGGCTCGTGGACTACCGAAGTTGACTACGTAGACGCCACCTCAAAGGAAATACGAGAATGCGAAAAATGCGGAGAGGTCGTTGACACTCGCAACGAAAAGGAAATTACTTCCTTTCTTGGCGACGGATCGTTTTCAATTTCACCTGAAGGCTTTATTGAACGACTTAACGAGGAATTCTCCGATATTCCCAATTGCAGCAGTATGAAGGCGAGTTACGAGTTAGACGATAGCGGCACGGGACTCGAGCTTCAGATAAAAAATGGCTCTACGCTTGCCGGTATTGGAGGCTTTTTCTCGGACTCGAGCAGTCAACTACTATTCAGCTATCTTGGATCAGAAAACTGCTTCAAAAACATAGTCATGTACTTCGAAAATTCAGATTATGCCGCGGCGACAGCATTAGCAACCATACAAGCAATTGATCCAACACTCTCATTTTCCGACGCTAAGGAGATTGGAGCTGCCTGCGTAGGTACGCCAACTGTCAAAAAAGGAATTACGTACGCAATCTTACCTTCAAATGGAGAATACTGGCTGAGCACCCGAATTGAATAATTTACTTTAATTGCTAAATGCAGACGCCTCTTACTCGCGGCATATTAAAGTTCAACCCCTGCTAGCATCGTCAATCGAAATATGCCCCGCCGAGCACTTTAGCTTGGCGGGGCATTTCAATACGTAGGCGGATTTTGATACCTAGAAGGCCCACATGCCCCCACTAGGCAGCCGGCTTCGCTGCTCAAATTGCTCGAACTGCAACTTGAGCAATCAGCGGCCAGCATCTCTTTTAGGCTGCGCTAGTTTCTTTGTATTCAAAGACTGGCTCTAAGATGTCTTCGATGCTGCAGTGCAGGACTTTCGCCATATCCCTTACGGTTGTTACCGATGCTTCGTTGATGTTTCTCTGGCGCTGTTCGTACATTTGGATTGAGCGGAGTGACACATCCGATTCGTATGCCAGATCTTGTTGGGTTTTCTTGAGCCTCTTTCTTGCTAACGCAAGCTTGGTTTGCCTGGACGCTTTTTTCGCCATATCGCAGACGAGGCGAGCCACGCGTTCCTCCGAGGCTTCGTGCCAGGGGTAGTACAGACTGCGTAGCACATCGAATGGAACGACATGCAGCAAATCTTCGAAAGACTCTCCTAGGCGCCACTGAAGGTATGCCAATATCCAGCCTGTCCAATATTCCGGTGTCTTTTCGAATCGGTAGGTTCGATTTGGCATCGGCCTTGATTGATAGCCCGACCTTTCGGCGATAAGCGCAAATAGTTCAACGCCCGACTTTCCCGACACTACCCATGCGTTGCCGCGTTCGAACTCGCGAGCTACGCCGCTCAGGCAAAAGAGTTCAGCAACTTCCGATCCTTCTGCTCCGTAATCGTTAACGGCATAGTCGAAGCAATCCCCGAGGTTGTTCATTGCGTCCTCAAGGTAATAGACGGGATATGTCCTACTCGGCCCACGATCCGTTAACTCTTGGATCATTTAAATCAACCCTCCCTGCCATCAAATCCCTAATGTAGACGCCCTCAGCGTCGAATCCATTTACTGTGTCCAAGTACTTGCATCGCGCGTTCTGCTCTCGCTTAAAACGCTTGGGATAGTATTCGGAGCCGGTTGCCGGCTTCCAATCGCAGAATCTAATCGCCGAGAATGCGCGCTCACTCATAAGAGCATATTGAATGCCTAGATCGCCCAGGCGCATAATGCGCTGAAGTTGTCGGAGCGAAATCATGCCATTAACAAACTGCCTTGCAAAAGAAAAATACGAGTCGTCGGCACGATAGCCCCGAATAACGTCGTAAGAAGAAATATCAATCAAACAGTTATCAAGCAGAAATCGAAGTCCGTCGCGTGCTAGCGGCGTCGAGACATTAAACTCCCGGTTGTCGGCCAAAATCGCAAGCCAATTGAGGATTGAAAACTCCCCAGACTCTAAATCCAAGACCGAAAGGCCATCTAAATCAAGTTCATATCGATTTGCAATGCCATCCGACTCGGTCCGGCATGCCCATTCCATCGCCATTTCTTCATGTGGCGTGCAATAAAACCCGCGCCCATAGTCATTGAATTGTCTGCATTTATCCAACGACGGATGCTCGACAACAACCTCCGACCCGTGCCAAAGCTCCATATCGACCTCCAAACAAAAATATCACCCCAGTGATAGTTTACCAATAACTATCACTGGGGTGATATAGATAGACAAAAGTTGTTTGACAGTGCGGCATGCCCTAGAGGCAGGCCTCGGCGATGCGCTTTTTGAGTTCGTCGATGCCGGTACCGGTCTGGGAGCTTGTGATGATCACGTTTTCGGCCGGGACGTTGAGCTGCTTTTTGATGGCTGCTGCCTGGCGGGCCTGCTGGGTGCGGCTGAGCTTGTCGGCCTTGGTGAGGCAGACGATAAAGTTGAACTCGTTGCCCTGCAGGTAGTCGATCATGTCATGGTCGAGCTTGCTCGGGTCGTGACGAATATCCACCAGCGACACGACCAGGTTAAAGCTGCGCTCCGAGTCGAAGAAGTCGCCGATAAGTTCTGCCCAGCGGTCACGCTCGGCCTTGGAACGACGGGCGAAACCATAGCCCGGCAGGTCAACGAAGTGCACGTCGTCGGCCTCGAAGAAGTTGATGTTGCTCGTCTTGCCCGGTGTGCTCGAGACCTTGACGAGGTTCTTGCGGCCAAAAAGCTTATTCATAATCGACGACTTGCCCACGTTGGAGCGGCCGACGAAGCTCACCTCGGGGCAGGTGGACTCGGGAATCTGCGAAACCTTGCCATAGCTGGCAACGAACTTGGCAAGCTGGTAGTTAATGGAATCGGCCATGGACACTCCTTGGTCGTAGGTTCTTACAAAAGAGCGCGCTAATAAATAGCAGCGATACGGCGAACGATATCGAGCGTAATGCCACTCGCGGTACGGGCATACTCGAACAGGTCGAACTCGCGGTCGCAAATCGCATCGTACGCCTCGTCACAATTATCGCTGATAGCGCGCAGCACCAGGCAATCGACACCATTTTTAGTTGCGACATGGGCAATTGCCGCGCCCTCCATGCCGACACAATCGGCATGCGTCGCCTCGATAGCGTCGTTGCGCATGGCGGTGCCCGTCACAAAGCGGTTACCCGTAGCAATCGTACCGACCAGGAACTGCTTGGCGCCCTTGTTCGAAGCGGCTGCATTTGTCGAAGCATCAACAAACCCATGCTCAGCAAGCACATCGGCAGCAATATCGACCAGCGCAGGCGTCGAGCCAAACTCCTCGAGCCCCGGTGCAGACTCGGCGATAAGCGCGGTATCGGTATCCAGATAGCGCAGGCGTTTGCCGATGACCACGTCATCGATATGGAGCTTGGGGTTCAAACCGCCCGCGATACCCGAGAGCACAACGGCCTGTGGAGCATACTTGCTAATGAGGTGCTGCGTCGCAGCAGCGGCGTTCACCGTGCCCATGCCCGCCGTTGTGGCGACAAGCGTCAGGCCGTCGAACTCACCGCTCACAACGGTCAAGCCTGCCTCCTGTGCCTCGCAAACGTCGCTCAGCTCTTCCTTAATCTGAATGATCTCTTTTTCGAGTGCACCGATAATCGCGATGGTAGCCATGCCATTCCCCAAACCTATACGAAATTCTCAACCACGGTATGGTACCAGCATTTTGTTTGACCTCGTCAAACGAACACGCTAGGCCAGCGCAGCTCGCGTATCAAACAGAGCCTTTGCAATCGCAGCCGTAGCCTCGCTCGAGCGGTCGCTCCACGGCATCGATGTCATGATGCTCATAATGTAGGTGTCGCCGTCGACATCGATGAGGCCCGCATCGCATGTCGAATAGCAACCATCCTCGCTAATCCAGCCTGCCTTATTGCGCACCAAGGCTTGGTCGTCCGCAATGCCATCACGGATAAATGAGCGCGATGTTGATGACAGCAGTTCAGATAACCACTGAGAGGTCTCACTGCCACAGCTCAGATACTCGCTCATCTCGCGCCACAACTTGGCCGAGGTACGCGCGCAGTAGGTTGGGAAATCGCTCATTGGATCGAGCGCGACCTCGTCTTCGACGCCGAGTGCGGCAATCCAATCCTCGTAATCGACACGGTCAAACGCCGTGCGTAACGCAATAAACGAATCGTTGTCCGAATTAACGACCGCGGCCTCGATCAGGTCGCGCACCGTCTGCCAGCCCATGTTGTAGCCACCATAGGTGCCAAGGGAATCATCGAGTGAGACCTGGCCCGTCTCGACCAGGGATTCGCAGATATACAACGCATAGAGTGCCTTATAACTGCTCGTACCGTACACCTCGGCGTCCGCGTTATACGTCACGCCCTTGCCGCTCGACAGATCGTAAAACACCACGCCCACATCGCCCAATTCCTGGGCCCGATCAAGGGCATCTTGGAGCGCGGCGAGGCTCCCATCCTCCAGGGCGGGGATCTGGTCATCAACCAGTGAGAAGGTCTGCACGGTATCGCCTGATGGAATATCGTTAAAGTCCGCCTTCGAAAGCCTCGTCTTGAAGCTCGCTGTCGACAGGGTTTGGCTTGCGGTGGCTTTAGATTCAGAGACCTTTTTGTTTGGCTCTGTTAGACCAGAATTGACATATAGGTGATGCCACCGTGGTATAATGAAACCAGCAACCACGGCATTGGAGCAGGTATGAACGCCGAGGATCTGGTCATCACCCTCAAGAAGAATATGGCG